>DATBBZ010000251.1:0-3336 GCA_036270745.1 Gemmatimonadales bacterium
AGGTCGCGAGCCAGGACCCGCCGAGAATCAGCAGCAGCCCCACCAACGACATGATGCCGACGTGCTCGTGGAGGGTGAGGACGCCCACGACGACCGCCACTACGGGATTCACGTACGTGATCAGGCTCGCCCGGCTCGGTCCCGCCGCGGCAATGAGCTGAAAGAACACGATCAGTCCCACCACCGTGCAGACCACCCCCAGAGCGGCGATCGCGATCAGCGCGGATGCAGGCGGCCAGCCGCTGGGCGGCCAGGCCAGGGCGAAGGGCAACAGCGCCAGTGACGAGATGAGCAGGCTGGCTGCCACCGGGCCCATGGGGTCGAGCTGGGACAGGTACCGGCTGATGATCAGGGGCGCCGTCGCGTAGCCTACCGTCGCGAGGAGGACGAGCGCCGCCCCCCACAACTCGCCCGGGCGTTCGCCGACCTCGATGCCCAGCATGGCCACCACGCCGCCCAGTCCGATGACCAACCCGAGCAGGCGCCACCCCGCGGGCCGGTGCTCCGGGTGCAACCACACCGCCAGGACGGCCAGCTGCAGGGGCATAGTGGCGACGAGAATCGCCGCCAGGGATGACGAGATGCGCACCTCGCCCGCGGAAATGAGGACGAAGGGGATGGCGATTTCCGTGGCCGAGTACACGAGGATGGCGACCCAGTGGGCCGCGAGGCCGCGGAGGGCTCCGTGGCGAAGGGCGAAGGGGGTGAGCAACAACGCGCCGAGTGCCACCCGCGCCCAGGCCACGAACGCGGGTGGCACTCCTCCATCCACCGCCACTTTGATGAAGAGGTACGGGAAGCCCCAGATGACGGAGCTGAGGGCGAAGAGTACCCAGGCTTTTCTGGTCACGGCGCGAGGAAATCGATCTCGCGGATCTCACTCTCACCTTCCCACTCCGGCCAGTGGTCGACGTGGAGCTGCATGAAGGCCCGGGCGACTTCCATCACCTTCTGGCGGCTTGGAGCCTCGAGAATGGCGTACCCCCCGATCACTTCCTTGGATTCCGCGAAGGGCCCATCGGTCACTGTCAGTTTGCCTTTCCCGACCCGGATGCGGGCGCCCTGCGGGCTCAGCTTGAGGCCTCCCGTCTGGACGAGCGATCCGTTCTGCAGCGACTGGCCGATGAATGTCTCCATCGCATCCATCAGGGCCTTCGGTGGCACCCCCTGATTCTCGGCGCCGCGAACGAACGTGAAGTACCGGGGCATGGCTACTTCACCCCTATGGCTTTGCGCACGTCCTCGGGGAAGTCGGCGAGCTCCTGCACCTGCCGGATTTCGATCGTGTCCCCGTCCAGCATCGGCGCCCGGCGTGCCCACTCGATCGCCTCTTCGCGGGAGCGGACCTGGATCATCCAGTAGCCACCCACCATCTCTTTCGCCTCGGCGAACGGACCATCGGTGACACGCGGCTTGCCGCCCGCGAAAGTCACCCGGGCCGCTTTGGGAGGTGGCGTCAGGCCATCGAGCGAGATGAGCACGCCGGCCTTGCTCAGGGACTCATTGAACTTCCCCATCTTGATCAGGAGATCCGCGGGCGGAACGAAGTCCGCCTTCACGTTCTCGTAGGCCTTGGGAATGACCAGCATCATGAAGCGCATGGAAACCTCTAGGGGTCAGGTGTCGGGTATCAGGGGTCAGGGGTCAGTGGTCAGTCAACTACGCCAGCACCGCACGCGGGCGCGTCGTCCGGCCGCGGACGATTGCGAACAACAGCAGGCCGACGAGCAGGGGCATGATGGCGGGCGTTACGCCCTGAAGAACGATCGTGAGCGTCACGGCGCCGGCCATCACCCCGGCGAGACCGACGGCGGCCAGGGCCGTGAGATTCTCGCGAATCCGGAGGATCCCGGGGAGGACGAGGCCGAGGCCGCCCGCAACTTCGCAGAGGCCGATGAACTTGAAGAACAGCGGCGGCAGGGGCGAAAACTTGGACAGCACCGCCAGCGGGAGCACCAGCTTGAAGCCGCCGGCGAACAGGAAGAGCGCGCAGAGCACGCCCTGCATGATCCACAGCGCCACCCGGCCCTGCTTGGTATGAATGGTCATCGTCGTCTCCTCGGTTATAGAGCCGGTCCATCCGGCTTCCACTTCCACGACGAATGAGGCACCGGGATTTCGACAGGCACTCTAAGATGTTGTGGGTATAGCAGTTATGGATATCCCCGGGGCCACGCCCCGGGGTCTCATGGCCATGCCACGAGCCTACTTTGGTGAGAGCTCACAGGTGATCGAGACCGACGGCGCCGAGTGCGTCAGCGCGCCCATCGAGATCAATTGCGCGCCGGCAGCAGCGTAGGACGCCACGTTCTCGAGCGTGATGCCCCCCGACGCCTGGATCGTCACGTCCTTCGCGGCCCGCTTCGCCCATTCGGCCACACGCGGGGGTGGCTGGTTGTCGATGAGGAGGTGTTTGACGCCCGCGGCCAACGCCTCCTCGAGCTGGGCCTGGGTTTCGACCTCGACGATGACAGGCAACCCCCGGGGCGCCTCCTTCAGTGCGTCAGCGAGCGGGCCACCCCCCCGCGCCGCCATCAATTCCCAGTGGTTGTCCTTCCACATGACGGCGTCCGCCAGTGATGCGCGATTCTCCACTCCACCTCCCACCAGCACCGCGTATCGCTCGAGCGCCCTCAGCCCCGGTGTGGTCTTCCGCGTGTGGGTGATCTTCGCTTTCCCGTGCACCGCGTCCACCGCGCGCCGAGTGAGCGTCGCCACACCACAGAGACGCTGCAGGAAGTTCAGCGCGACCCGTTCACCGGACAGCAATGCACCGGTTCTCGCCCGCACCGTGACGAGGGTGTCTCCCGGGTGCGCCCAGACGCCCTCCTGCACCCCAATCTCCATTTGCGACTGCTCGTCCAGTTGTGCAAAGACCTCGCCTGCCACCGGGACCCCCGCCACCACGAAACGGCCCTCCGCCACGAATCGCAGAGTCCCCAGCTTCCTGGTCACCGTACCCAGGAGCCGCGTGGTCTGGTCTTCCGCGGCCCGGTCCTCCAGCAGCGCCCGCCGGACCTCTTCCTTCCCGAGACGTTCGGGCTCAGCCAATGGCGAGCATCCGGTCGATGGCGCGCCGGGCTTTGGCGGCTACTCCTGCGGGTACGGTGACTTCGTACTTCAGATCGCGAAGAGAATCGCGGAGCTTCTCGAGGGTGATGAGCTTCATGAACCGGCATTCGGCGGACTCCACCGCCGCTACGAATTCCTTGCCGGGATTCTCCCGCCGGAGCCGGTGGAGTACGCCGGTCTCGGTCGCCACGACGTAGCGCCGGGCCGTCGACGCCCTCGCCCGGGTCATCATCTGCTCGGTGGAGACGATCTGCATCCGCCCCG
>DATBBZ010000252.1:0-4336 GCA_036270745.1 Gemmatimonadales bacterium
ATGGCCTCGAGAGCGGCGAGACCGAACGACTCCGCTTCCGAGGGCAACAGAAAGAGGTCGGCTCCGCGCATCACGTCCGCCACGTTGTCGACCTTGCCGAGGAACCGGACGTCAGTCTTGAGCCCCAGCGCATCGGCTTCCGTCTGTGCCGCATCCCGCTCCGGGCCATCCCCCACCATCACGAGCATGGCGGGCATCACCTTCCGCACACCGGCGAAGATGCGCACGACGTCCTGCACCCGTTTCACGGGCCGGAAGTTCGACACGTGCAGCAGAATGGGGTGCGTCCCCGCCCCCAGCGCCCGCCGGAACCAACTCTCCGAGGCTGCCTTGTACGCCGTGGTGGATACGAAGTTGGGAATGACGGTGACGTCGCAGCGCGCACATCCGAACGCCCGGTACGTCTCTTCCCGGAGGTACTTCGACACCGCGGTGACGCGGTCGGACCGTTCGATGGAGAACTTGGTGAGCGTGTAGTAGCTTGGGTCCTTCCCCACCAGCGTGATGTCGGTGCCGTGCAGCGTCGTCACGAGCTTGAGGTCGCGTTGATCGGCGAGCATCTGCTTGGCCAGCCAGGCCGTGGCGGCATGCGGGATGGCGTAGTGCACGTGCATGATGTCGAGCTCCTCGCGGAGGGCCACTTCGTGCTGCTTCACCGCGAGCGCCAATGCGTACGGCGACGCCGTCTCGAACAAGGGATACTCGGCCTGGGTCACTTCGTGGAACGTCACACGCTCCGCGAAGGAGGGGAGCCGGAACGGGCTGGCGTACGAGACGAAATGGATCTCGTGCCCGCGCTTCGCCAGCTCGAGCCCGAGCTCGGTCGCGATGGCGCCGGAACCGCCGTACGTCGGATAGCAGGTGATGCCGATGCGCATGAGAAGAGGTGCCTGGTGTCAGGTGTCGGGTGCCAGGGAAGACCAACGGTCGAATACCTGTCGGGCGAGATCCGTGGGAGACATCGTGGCATCAAGTCTCCAGACCGGGTCCCCTGACACCTGACCCCTGGCACCTGACACCTGGTTGTTGAACCACGTCTCTTGCCGCTTCGCATACTGCCGCGTGGCGATCACGATCGTCTCGCGAACGTCACTCCACGCGAGCTGCCCCCGCTCCGCCGCTACCACTTCGCGATACCCCACGGCATCCAGGCCCGGGGCATCGGGGGCCACGCCGGTCGCGAGCACGCGCCGCACTTCCTCGACCAGCCCTTGTTTCAGCATCCGGTCCACCCGCTCGGCGATCCGGCGGTGCAGCACGTCACGCGGCAGGGTGAGTTGAATGTACCATGGCCGAATCGCGCCCGTCTCGCGCGCCACGTCCTGCCAGTGCGACAGCGGATGCCCGGTGAGCAACGCGACCTCGATGGCCCGGGCCGCCCGCTGGCGGCCCCCACCAGCGAACCGCGGATCGAGCCGCCCTGCCCACCGGACCAGCGCGCCAGTATCCAGCCCGTCGGTCCAGTCCCGCAATGCCTCACGGGCGTCCGGGTCGAGATCGGGCTCCTGGAACAGCCCATCTCCCAACGCCCGGATGTAGAACCCGGTTCCTCCGACCACCACGGGCGCCCGGCTCGAGCCGCGCACGTCGGCGATCCACCCCGCCGCTTCGACCGCGAACCGGCCGGCGCTGTAGCGATCGCCGACGGCGATCAGGTCGAGCCCGAGGTGCGGGACGCGACGCCGCAGCTCCGCGTCGGGCTTGGCCGTGCCAATGTCGAGCTCCCGGTACACCTGACGGGCGTCGGCGGAGATGACGGTGAGTGGCAGGAGCGCGGCGAGGGCTTCGGCGAGCGCGGTCTTCCCCGACGCCGTCGGCCCGACCACCACCATCGTTCGGGCGGGTTCAGCTCCGGCCAAAGCGCCGCTCCACCTCGTCCGCCGGCAGCTGCACGATGGTCGGGCGTCCATGCACGTCATGCGCCGGCAGCGTGGCGGTGAGCAGGCGATAGATCAGCTCGCGCATCTCCTCCGGGTCGAGCCGGTGCCCCGCCTTGATGGCGGCCCGGCACGCGAAGGTGGCCGCGAAGCGCTCGAGCCGGTTTTGCCAGCCGCCGAAGCGCCCTCCGGCCAGGTCGGCGATGAGCTCCTGCAGACACTTCTGGGCTTCAAAGCGCGGGTGCGGGTTGGGCGCGGTGTGCGCCACCAGCGTGCGGCCGGAGAACATCTCCACCTCGAATCCCACGCGGGCCAGCAGCTCCCGGTGCTGCTCCACCGCATCCAACTCTCCCGCCGTCAGGTCGAACGTCAGCGGCAGCAGCAGCCGCTGCGCGGGCATGCCGTCCCCCGTGAGCTGCCGCATCACCGTCTCGTAGAGCACGCGCTCATGTGCGGAGTGCTGATCGACGATCGCGACCGCGTGATCGGTCTGGAAGAGGATGTAGGTGTCGAAGACCTGGAGGAGCGCCGGCACCGGGCGCCGCGCTTCCGGCGAGAGCACTTCGGCCGGGAACAGCGTAATGGCCTGGCCCTCGGGTATGTCCTCGTCCAGTCCCCCCCACGCGGTGCCGGCCGGACCCACCCCCAGCGGAGCGGCGGCCTCGAGGGGCGCGAGCGCTTCGCGGACCGCCTCCTCCACGATCTTCTCGAGGCCGAACCGGTCGCGGAACCGGACCTCGAGTTTGGCGGGATGTACGTTGACGTCGACCGCATCACCGGGAAGGTCGAGGAACAGGAGAATCGTCGGGCGGTCCCCGGGATGAATGGTGGACCGGTAGCCCGCTTCGGCGGCGCGGATAAGAAAGGGATCCTTGATGGGGCGGCCGCGCAGAAAGACATGGGCCTTCCGGCCCGCGGGCTTCGCCTGCGATGGGCGCTGCGCGAATCCCGTGACCTCGATCGCGCCCTGGCGATGCGCCACCGGCAGGAGCGAGTCGGCCAGCGCTCGTCCCCAGAGCGCGTGGATGCGGTCGATGGGTCTCGTGGCCTGCGGGACATCGATGAGCGACCGGCCGTCACTCGAGAGGGAGAACGCCACGTCAGGACGCGCGAGCGCGAGCAAGGTGACCGCCTCGCTCACGGCGCGGGACTCTGCCGCGGGGGCACGCAAGAACTTTCGGCGTGCCGGGGTATTGAAGAACAGGCCGCGCGCCGTGACCGTCGTCCCGGGCCGGCGCGCGACGTCTTCTTCATCCTCCAGCTTCCCGCCCACCACCGACAGACGAGTCCCCGATCCGCCGTCGTCCGCTTCGACCGTCTCGATCTCGAAGCGCGACACGGACGCGATGGCGGGCAGCGCCTCGCCCCGGAATCCGAACGTGGCGACGCCGATCAGATCCGCGGCGTCGCGAATCTTGCTGGTGGCATGGCGGGACAGGGCGAGCTTGGCATCGGCACGTCCCATGCCGTGCCCGTCGTCCGAGATGCGGATGAGCGTCCGGCCCCCATCCTCGATCTCCACGCGCACCGCGCGGGCGCCGGCATCCAGCGCGTTTTCGACCAGCTCCTTCACAACGGACGCCGGCCGCTCCACCACTTCGCCCGCCGCAATCTGATCCGCCACACGGTCCGGGAGGACGGCAATCCGACCGCTCACAACCGCATCACCTCCGACTGGAGAATCCATCCCCGCACGCCGTCGGGGCGCGACACTTCCACCCAACCGCCATAGGTCTGCACCACCAGGCCCGCCGCCCCCGCCGGGAGCGACGACGCCGCACTCGCTCCGCCGAAGGGAGCGCTGCGGACCGGAGCCGGCCCTTCCACGACGACTACCACCGGGCGGGAGAGTCGCCACCACTCGTAGGAGCCGGAGGCGACGATCGCGAGCCCTGCGATGCCGATCCACAACGATAACCGGCGCCGGCCGAGGAGCACCGTGCCCCACCAGACCACCCAGCACACCCCGGCGAGGAGCGCCCACTCCGCGCGAGTGAGTGGACCGACGGCGAGCAGGTCCTCGGTCGCGAGGTCCGGCGGCGCGAGCAGGCCCCGGGCGTGGCGAATCGTCCCGTCCCGCGGTGCCAGGCGCGCCGCTTTAGCCCACGCCGCGGCCGCCCTGCCATCGGCGCCTCCGCGGTAGCTCGCCGCGCCCAGATCGTACCAGGCCGCGGGGTCATCGGGGTGACGCGCGATCCGCGCCGCGAAGCCGTCCGCGGCGGCGCGCACCGCGCCGGCCCGGTACAGGGCCTCGGGGCTCGGGCCCTGAGCGTCGGCTCGTGACCCCAGCAGGCAGAGGGCGATGGCCACCAGCACGCGAACGTGCCGCCGCGGTCCTCCACCGACGGGCTCGCCTCCGAGGACTTTCAGCACCTGGGTCAACTCCTCGGCCAGCTCCGCTTGATCGGCCGCCCCGTGGGGTCCGTAGCGCACCGCGCGCAGGCGGTCGCGGAGCCGGA
>DATBBZ010000253.1:0-6546 GCA_036270745.1 Gemmatimonadales bacterium
CCACGAAATCAATAACTCCCTGACGCCCATTAAGTCCGTCGCCCAGCGGCTGACGGAGCTGCTCTCTCGGCCCACGCAGGACGGTGCACTCAAAGAGGATCTGGAACGGGGCCTCGAGCTGATCGCGGGCCGTTCGGAATCTCTCACGCGGTTCCTGTCGGCCTACACGCGCCTCGCCCGGCTTCCACCTCCGAAGCTCGCCAATGTCGATGTGCCTGCCTGGATTCAGCGTGTCGCACGACTGGAAACGCGGGTGGCGGTCGAGATTGCCCCGGGAACCCCGGTGGTGGTCGTGGCCGATGGTGACCAGCTCGATCAGCTCTTGATCAACCTGATCGCCAACGCCACGGATGCGGCCCTGACCACCGGTGGCGGCGTGAAGGTCCGCTGGAAGGCGCGGGCGCACATGGTGGACGTGGAGGTGATCGACGGCGGGCCCGGACTGCCGGAGACCAAGAATCTCTTCGTGCCGTTCTTTACCACGAAACCGAGTGGGTCGGGGATCGGCCTGGTGCTGTCCCGGCAGATTGCGGAGGCACATGGCGGCCGGCTGACGCTCGCCAACCGCCGGGATGCGAAGGGATGTGTCGCTTCCCTCAGCCTCCCAATCGCTTCCGCTCGATAGTCCCGCGCCGGCCCGCGTCCCGTTCCTCGGTCGCCTCAGGCTCCCGTTTCATTTCTGCCGGGGACAGTTCAGCCCTGAGCCACACGCCCGGCACCGGCAGCGTCACCTGCGCCTCCTCGAAGACGCGGACCCGCTCGTGGGCCGCTTCGAGCAAGGCCAGCCGCCAGGACGACGTGGTGTGGTCCACGGACCGGAGCGGAAAGGCAACGTAGTTCCCCACCCGGCCCACGACACCGTTCTCGATGATGTCCGTGAGCGGCCGGCCCTCGGGATCCCGCAGCTTGGCCAGCGCGAAGAACCGCTCGGCGGCGTCCCCCGCGGCGATGATGGTCGCCGAGTAGTACGACAGATGGGTGGCGATGTGTTCGAAAATCCGGCCCTCCACGGCGGGATCGGGCGCACCGGATCCGAGCACCTGCTCCAGGTCACCGTGGAGGGCGCGATCGAGCAGCGCGCGACGAAGGGCGTGGCCGAACCGGCGCACCACCTCGCGCGTGGCAAGGTTGGGAAGCCGGAAGGGCACGAGCAAGGCAGGCCTAGCCCGTGGCGCCCGCTCGATGACGCGATACCGGGCCACCGGCTCGATGACATGATAGGTGAGGACCCCGTCGGCCCGGGTGTTCCGCACCGTACGGATCACGGCAGGGGCGGGCGCTTCCTCTCCTTCCGTCACGGAGATGGGACGGCGGCGGAGTGACTCGGTGGCCCGCATGGTCCGCGACGCCAGGAAGTGTACCGTCTCGCCCGCCGACGCGGCAACGTCGGTGACGACGAGAGGCTCGAGGGGCGCGGCATCCACTCCATCGCCCACCGCCCAGGCAGCGACCATGCGCGGCACGATGTGGAGCGCGCGCTCGCGCGTCGCGCCTTTGCGGCGCCAGCGGCCATCCGAGATCGCAAGCCGGGCTTCGTCCCCAGGTCCCACCGAGACACTGTGGATGACGTCTCCGGCTTCAGTGCCGAGGGACTGCCAGACCTGCTCGAGCTCATAGATGACGCCGTAGCGCATGATGCCGCGGGCCGCCGATTCGTCGGGAGCGGTGATCAGCTCGGCGTCTTCGGGCGCGATGCCGATGCGGGTGTACCGGATGACCTGACCCGGAGACGAGCTGGGCGTGGGAGCAGTCTGGCCGCCTGCAGTCCGCTCCGAGGATTCGGGAATTTCCTCGGACGCTGACAAACCCTTCGGCGCGGCGAGGGGAATGGGATCGTCAGGCAGCGAGCGGGCGTCGAGCTCGATGGTGTCCTCGTTCCGCAGACCAACGCGGAGGCGGAGACGCCGGCCGTCGTGCTTGGGGATCTGGACCACGCCGTCGGCATCGCTCACCCAGAACCCGGCGGAGCGATTCGCGGCATCCAGGACCGTGACGGGCACGCCCGACAGCGCGGCGCCGGTGTCCTGGTCCACGATCCGGAAGGTCCAGCTATCCTGCCACGAGGAGGCCATGCCGGAGAGTGGTGCAAGATCGGAGCCGAGGGGGCGCTAGGTCGCTAAGTCGCTAAGGCGCCAAGTGTTAGGGTCTTGGGTGTCGAAATGGTGCCGCGAAGGCGTTCCCCGTTTTGCATGAAGTCTCGCGGGTCTTGACCACACGCACTTGATGACATAAAGTACTTGACAGTGAGCGTTCCCGAACCCCTCGCCGACCGCGCGATCGAGAACCTGCGCTACATCCGGGACACGATGACCCGCTCGTCATCGTTCACCGCCGTCCCGGGGCTCGGCCAGGCGATCATCGGAGTGACCGCGCTCGGTGCGGCCTGGCTCGCACACCGGCAACCGACGACGCTCTCCTGGTTGTCGGTCTGGCTCGTGGAAGCGGTGCTCGCGCTGGCCATCGGCGGCGTCACGATGGTGCGGAAAGCCCGCGCGGTGAAAGATCCGATGATGACGGGACCGGGGCGGCGCGTGTTGCTCGGCTTCCTGCCGGCGTTCGGATCGGCGGCGGTGCTGACCGCACCCCTGGTGCTGGCGGGAGTCTCAGGCGTGCTCCCGGGCGTCTGGCTCCTCTTGTACGGAACCGGAGTGGTCGCAGGAGGCGCGTTCTCGGTCCGCCCGGTGCCGTTGATGGGGATCAGTTTCCTGGTGGTCGGCACCGTGGCGCTGTTCACGCCGCTCGCGTGGGGAGACGCCTGGATGGCGACGGGGTTCGGTGGACTGCACATCCTGTTCGGCAGCATCATTGCGCGGAGGTACGGTGGCTAAGTCTGGAGCAGCGAGAGCGTCGAAAGCCGAGGCATCGGCGCCGATGACGGCGGCGGCGCAGGCGGCGGAGCTCGACCGGCTCATTCATGAGAAGATGCGGCTCGGCATCGTGAGCGCCCTGGCGAGTCACGAGTCGCTCAGCTTCAATGACTTGAAGCGCGCCCTGCAGACGAGCGACGGCAACCTCAGTGTCCACGCGCGCAAGCTCGAGGATGCCGGGTATGTGAGCTGCACCAAGACGTTCGAAGATCGCGTCCCGAAGACGGTCTACCGGCTCACCGCCCTGGGACGGAAAGCCCTCGAGCGGTACGTCGACCACATGGAGGCGCTCATCCGGGCCACCCGTGCCCCTGGGTGAATTTTTTTGATTCCTAACTTTGTATCTCAAAGTGCTCTGCACGTCGCCATCATCATGGATGGCAACGGACGCTGGGCCACCCGCCAGGGACTCCCCCGCGCCGCCGGCCATCGCGCCGGCGCCGATGCGGTGCACCGGACCGTGGAGGCGGCCGCCGGGCGGGACATCCGCCAACTGACGCTCTATGCGTTTTCGTCCGACAACTGGCGCCGTCCTCTCCCTGAGGTGCTGGGCCTCCTCTCGCTCTTCGAGGAGATCATTCGGGCCGAGACGGCGAACTGCCTCTCCAAGGGCATTCGCCTCTCGATCATCGGGCGGCGCGACCGGCTGCCTCCCCGCCTGCGCGCCGCCATCCGCGGTGCCGAACGCACCACCGAGCGCGGGCGTCGCCTCCACCTCCGTATCGCCATCGACTACTCGGCGCGCGTGGCCATCGGGGACGGCGGGATTCTTCCCGACGTCGACTTGCTGATTCGCACCGGGGGCGAGCGGCGCCTCTCGGATTTCCTGCTGTGGGAGTGCGCGTACGCCGAGCTGCTCTTCCTCGATACGATGTGGCCCGAGTTCGACGCGCAGGAGCTCGACCGCGCCCTCGACACGTTCCACAACCGGGAGCGCCGCTTCGGCGGACTCCCGGGGGAGAAGGTCGGATGAAGACCTCGACCGCACTACCCGCCTGGATCCTCGCGGGCGCCCTGCTGGTCGGCGTAGCCGCCGACCAGCTCCTCCGCAGCGTCCCCTGGGGCGTCAACGTCACCATCTGCACGACCCTACTGCTCATCGTCGCGGCCACCTTGGTGAGGTCCCGCGCTATCCCCGTGAGCAAGGAGACGTGGTGGCTCGCGCTCACCACGCTGCTCCTCGCGTTCGCCTTCGCGCGGCGGGATTCGCGGGCGTTGGCGGCGTTCGACCTGCTGGCGCTCATCGTCACTCTCGGACTCACCGCCGCCACCTTGCGCGGCGTCCGGCTGGCCCGGCTCAACGTGCTCGACCAGGCCGTCCAGGTCGCCGCCACCGCGGCCTACTCTCTAGTCGGCGCGCTCCCGCTGCTCGGACGGGTCGCCCACTGGATGCAGGAGCCCAAGTCCGCCGGCTTCTCCCGGGCCCGCGCCATGGCCCTCGGCGCCGCCATCGCCAGCCCCGTTCTCCTGGGGTTCGGCATCCTGTTCGCCAGCGCCGACCCCGTCTTTGCCGACGCCATGCAGGGGGTCTTCACTATCGATCCCGGCGTCGCGGCCTCCCACGTCTTCCTCGTCACGTTTTTCACCGGCATCAGCGCGGGCTTCCTGGCCTGGGGCGTCCTCCGCCCCATCGCCATCCCCGCCCGGCTCCCCACCGTCCTTCGGTTCTCGGTTGGCGGAGTGCCCGTCAACACCGCCCTGGCCCTGACGGTCGGACTCTTCGCGCTCTTCGTGTCGTTCCAGGCGGGTGAGCTCTTCGGGGGGACGGCCTGGGTCCAGCGCGCGGCCGGGCCCAGCTATGCGGAGTACGCGCGCTCGGGGTTCTTCCAGCTATTGGCAGTGGCCGCTCTGGTGTTGCCCCTGCTGATCGTCGCCGACCGTGCGCTTGGACAGCATCTGGGAGCTGGTGGCCGCTGGTTCCGCGGCCTCGCCCGGACGCTCCTGGCCCTGCTCTTCATCATCATCCTTTCGGCGCTCAACCGGATGCGGCTGTACGTCGCCGCCTACGGACTTTCCGAGATCCGGCTCTATGCGACCGCGGGGATGGCGTACGTCACCTTCCTGGCCTCCTGGCTCGGCACCCGGCTGATCCGCGAGCGCCGGCGCCGGTTTGCGCCGGGAGCCCTCGTCGCTGGGTACGTCGCCCTGACGGGACTCCACCTCCTCAATCCCGACGCCCTCATCGTCCGGGTGAACATGAGCCGCGCCACCACCCGGGCGTTCGACGCCGGGTACGCGATCTCTCTCTCCGCAGACGCGATCCCTGCCTTGCTCGCGGGACTGCCCCGGCTCGATCCGGCGGCGCGCTGCCAGGCGGAACAGGGCTTGCGCCGTCGCTGGCTCAAGATCGACGAATCGAAGCACGACTGGCGCAGCGCCAACGGGGCCAGCCTCACCGAAACCCGGCTCGCCCGCCGCTGGGCGGGCATCCCCTACGTTCGCTGTACTCCACCGGAGGCCAAATGATCACGGATGGACTCACCCCCCTCGGCGTGCTTCTCCTCCTCGGACTGGTCGGCGGAGCCCTGGCGCTCGGCGTCGGCATCGTCGCCGCACTCTTGATGGACCGTGGCGTCTGGGTCAAACGCTTCGTGCTGACGGGGCTCTCCGGAGTCGCTCTCTATCTCGTGCTCCTCTTCGGGCTGTCGCTCACCAGCCGCACGCGCATCCTGGCCCGCAACCAGGGGAAGCACATCTGCGAGCTGGACTGTCACTCGGAGTATTCGGTGGTCGGCGTCCGGACCGACAAGCATTTCGGCAGCCGCACGGCCGCCGGCACCTTTTACATCGTCACTGTCAGAGTCCTCTTCGACTCCACCACCATCGGCCCGCGCCGCGGGATGTCGCCTCTGGAGATCGGCCCGCGGACCGTGTACGTCCTCGACGCTGAGGCCCGAGAGTATCCGCTCGAGCCCGACGGCGCTTCGGATTCGCTGCGGCATCCGGTTGTCCCGGGACAGTCGTATACCACCGATCTGGTCTTCGACCTTCCGGCGACGATCAGCCATCCGCTGTTGTTCGTGGGGGCTACGGCGGCAGCTCCGGACCGCATCCTGATCGGCTCGGAGAACAGCGTGTTGCACAAGAAGACTCTGTTCGCGCTGAGCTGACCGAGAGCAAGCTGGTCCTTCGCGCCTTCGGCGCTCAGGATGACACGTGGGTTCCTGCGCCCCCTGGAGAAGAAGATCGAAGAGCGCTGTGGTGACGGCCGTATCGGAAGTATATCACGAGCCCGATGACCAACCACACGACGAGGCGCAGCCAGGTGTCCGCGCCGAGGGTGAGCATGAGTCCGAGACAGGCGAGGGCACCGAGGATGGGGACCAGGGGAACGAGGGGCGTGCGGAAAGGACGCTCGAGATCGGGGCGCGTCTTTCGGAGCACCCAGACGCCCATGCATACCAGGACGAACGCCAGGAGCGTGCCGATGTTCACGAGCTTGCCGAGAATCTGGATCGGGAAGAGACCGGCGAAGAGTGCGACGGCCAGGCCCGTGATCAGCGTCGAGAGCCAGGGCGTCTTGAACGTGGGGTGCACGCGCCCGGCCCACTCCGGAATGAGCCCGTCACGGGACATGGCGTAGAGCACCCGGGACTGGCCGAGCAACATCACGAGCATCGTGGAGCCCAGTCCCAGGATGGCGCCGAAGGTGATGGCGTACCGGAACCAGCCGAACTCC
>DATBBZ010000254.1:0-2215 GCA_036270745.1 Gemmatimonadales bacterium
GAACGAGAATTGCGTGGCCCACAATGGCTCGCTGATCCCGATCCCCGGCCGGGACGTGATGGTGCAGTCATGGTACCAGGGCGGGATCTCGGTGTTCGATTGGACCGACGCGGCCCATCCCCAGGAGATCGCCTTCTTCGACTACGGCCCCATCGACTCGACCAAATTGGTCGGCGGCGGCTCGTGGTCGGCCTACTGGTACAACGGCGTGATCGTGAGCTCGGAGATCGCGCGCGGGATGGACATCTTCGCCCTGCAGCCCTCCGGCTTCATCTCGCAAAACGAGATCGACGCCGCGAAGAGCGTCCACTTCGACCAGTGGAATACGCAGGGGCAGCGGAAGTTCGTATGGCCGGCGTCGTTCGCGCTCTCCCGTGCGTACGTCGATCAGCTCGAGCGCTCGGGCGGGCTTTCCGCCGTCCGGATCGCCGCGGTGCGTGACGGCCTCAAGAATGCCGAGGGGTCATCGGGCGCGAGCCGGCAGGGGATGCTGACGCTGCTCGGCACCCAGCTGCAGACTGACGCGGCCAGCTCGAGCGACGCCGCCAAGGTGCAGATGCTGATTCAGTCGTTGAAGGATCTCGCCGGGAAGTAGCCGTCGAGCCTCGCGGTACGACGGGCTCCATCGCCGGAAGGCGGTGGGGCCCGTTTCGCGGTGTTATTCTTCGCCGCCTCTATGACGGCCTCCCCGGCGCCCACCGACCCCTACGCGTCCCTGCGCGTCCCCGACTTCCGCCGCTTCATCGGTTTCCTGGCCGCCCAGACGCTGGCCACGATGATGCAGACGGTGGCGGTCGGATGGCAGGTCTACCTCGTCACGCATGACCCATTCGCGCTCGGGCTCGTCGGCCTGGCCGAAGCCCTGCCGTTCATCGCGTTCGCCCTGCCCGCCGGGCACCTGGCCGATCGCGTCGACCGGCGCCGGCTCTCCCTCGCGGGACTGTCCGTCCTCGTGCTCTGCAGCGCGACCCTGTTCACCGTCACCAGGCTGTCGCTGGTGCGCCCGGGCACCGCGTGGATCATCTACGCCGTCATCTTCTTGTCCGGGATCGCGCGCAGCTACCTCCAGCCCACCCGCACCGCGCTCTCCGCTGACCTCGTGCCGCGCGAGCTCTACGCGAATTCGATCACCTGGCGGTCCTCCGTGTGGCAATCCGCGGCGGTGGTAGGACCCGCCTTGGGCGGCATCGCCGTCGCCATCGGCGGCCCCGCTTTCGCCTACGGGATGGCGGCCCTGCTCCTCATCGCCGCCTGGATGGCGCTCTTCCGGGTCGGTCCGCACCCCCACCCGCACGGAAACGTGCCGGCCGCAACGGTCGGCGAGTTCCTCATGGGTGTCCGGTTCCTGCTCACCCAGCCCGTGCTCCTCGGCGCCCAGCTCCTCGACCTGTTCTCGGTCCTGTTCGCCGGGGCCGAGGCGCTGCTGCCCATTTTCGCGACCGACCTTCTCCATGTGGGGGCTACGGGCCTCGGCATCCTGCGCGCGGCTCCCGCCGCGGGCTCGGTCCTGATGTCCGTGTATCAGGCGTACCGGCCACTGGTGCGCCGGATGGGACGGGTCATGCTGATATCGGTCACGTTCTACGGCCTTTGCATCTCCGCCTTCGGCGTGTCCCGGAGCTTCGCGCTGTCCGTGGCCCTCCTCGTCCTTTCCGGTGTGTTCGACAACGTGAGTGTAGTGCTCCGTTCCACGCTCCTCCAGACGCTGACGCCCCGGCAACTGCTCGGCCGGGTTGCCGCGGTGAACGCGATCTTCATCGGGTCGTCGAACGAAATCGGGGGCTTCGAATCGGGAGTGGCCGCCCGGCTCCTGGGGGTGGTGCCCGCAGTGGTGCTCGGCGGGTTCGTGCCGATCGTGGCCGTCACCTCGATCGCCTTCCTGATTCCGCAGCTCCGCCGACTCGACCGCATCGCCGATCACGAGCCGGCAGGCCAGCCGTCGTAAGCTCGGCGTAAGGTCGGCACTCTAGCTTCCGCCTCTCTCACTCCCATTCCCCCGAGGCTCGCATGTCGAAGCTCGCCGTTACCATCGCCTGCGCCGCTCTCCTGGCGCCGACGGCCGCACACGCACAGACCTTCACCGCCCACAAGTTCTCGATCGGCGGAGACGGCGGCACCGACTACCTCACCGCGGAGCCGGGATCAAGCCGGGTCTTCGTCTCCCGGGGCACCCACGTGATGGTGGTGGACGGGGCGACCGGCAAGGTGTTGGGCG
>DATBBZ010000255.1:0-7574 GCA_036270745.1 Gemmatimonadales bacterium
ATCTGTCCCCGTTGCGCGGTCGGCGACATCTCCGACCAGACCCATGAATGCACCCTCTGCGGGTTCTCCCCCGCGGGGGTCGCGACGCTCGCCGATCCCTTCCCGCGCGAGCTGGAAGCGAGCGCGCGCCGGGACCTGGAGCACGAGTTCCAGATCGAGGGCGTGCTGGGTCAGGGTCCGCGCGGGGTCGTGTACCTCGCGCTCGAGCGGGAGCAGAACCGGCTGGTGGCGCTGAAGATCATCCCGCGGACACCGGGGATGGCGCCAGAAGCGGATGGCCTGCTGCAGCGGGAGGCGTCGCTCGCCGCCTCGCTCGACCATCCGCACATCGTCCCGATCTATCGCGCCGGGGCCACCCGCATCTTCCTCTGGTACGCGATGGAGTATTCCAACGGCCGCTCGCTGGCCGATGCCCTCGCCGCCACCGACCAGACCGCCCCCGACTGGCCGCAATGCGTCCGGATCGTCCACCAGGTGTCGAGTGCGCTCGACTACGCGCACCGCCGCGGGATGACGCACGGCGGGATCAAGCCCGGAAACGTGCTGATCGATTCCAAGGGATGGGCGCGGATTACCGACTTCGGAATCGCCCGCGCGTTCGGACGTCCGACCGCCGTCTTCGGTGCCGACGCGCCGGCGGAGCAGCGGTACCTGGCACCGGAGCAGTTCGCCTCGCGGAATCTCACGGGACCGAGCGTCGATCAGTACGGGCTGGCGGTGCTGGCGCACGACTGCCTGCGCGGCCTGCCGCCGACACCTCACGTTCTCGAGGCACTGCAGCGCGCGACCAGCGAGCACCCTTCCGAGCGCTTCGCGACCATTCTCGACTTCGTGGCCGGGCTGGAGGCGGACAGTCTCCTGCCCCAGCCGATCAAGCCGTCCCCGCTGACGGCGATCGCCCTGCCTTTGCCCCCGACCCCCCGCCGGAGCCCGTCGCACCTGACGGCGCCGCTCGTGGTGATCGATCCGGAGGCAGCCCCGCCGCCGCGCGCTCCGCGCGTCTCGGTCGCGGCCCCGAGGCACCGGGCCCGGGCCATCCTGCTCTCGGCCACCGTGCTCTTCGCGGGCGTCGCCGCCGCCGCGTGGTGGTGGCTGCACGCTCCACCGGCGCAGACGGGGGTCGATCCGTCGGCCTTTGTGCTGCAGCCCACGACCTCACCCGAACAGGCCCGAGCGCCAGCGGGCTCGACGTCGGTCACCGTCCCGGCGCCGAGCGTCCAGCCGGCTCCCGCGCCGATCGCGCAGAGCCGGACTCCGGCCACCCAGCGCCCGGCGCCGGTGATCCGGCGGCCTGCGCCCGGCTCCGCTCCGTCGCCCCGCCGCTTGGCTTCCGCCGCCGCCGAGGGGCACTTGTTGCTCAACACGCAGCCGTGGTCTGAGGTCTATGTCGACGGCATCGCCGTGGGCAATACGCCCAAGAGCGATCTGCCGGTCGCTCCCGGCACCCACCATCTCCGGTTCACCCGGGACGGATTCCGCGCGTATGAGACGACGGTCGTCGTCGCGGCCGGTGCCTCCGTCCGCCTCACCGACATCGTACTGTCGCCCAGTACGCCGTGATGAAGGGGTGGACCGGCCTCGTGGGGACGGCGCTCGCCGTCCTGTTCGCGCTGCCCGGGCGCCGCGCCGTCGCGCAGGAACAGAACCGCACCCTCAACAGCGCGCTCCAGGCCTATCAGAACCTCGAGTATGAAACCGCCGCGGCCCTGCTCCGCCGGGCTCTCGCGGTCGAAGCTCCCAGTCCCGACACGCTGCCAACGGCCCTCCGGCCCAAGGCGCTGACCTATCTCGCCGCGAGCGACTACTACCGGGGACGGAAGGACTCGGCGGCGGTCGTGTTCCGCCGGCTCATCACTCAGGATCCGCGCTACCGCCCCGATCCGCTGATCTTCCCGCCGGAAGTGACGTCGACCTTCGAGAATGCGCGACGCGCCATGAAGGTCGTCGCGGTCGACCCGCCGGCCGATACCGCGATCCGCCTTGGCCGCGATCAGTACCCGATTCACCTCTACGCCAGCTCGTTCCACGAAATCGTGGTGGGACTCGAGCATCCCGACGGGCGGTTCATCCGGGGCATCTACGCGGGTCCCATCGGCGACTCCCTCCTCGTCAACTGGGACGGCCTCGACTCGGCCAATACGCCGGCGGGAGACGGGACGGTCGTGCTGACGGTGACCTCGCGCCCCACGGCGGGCGGCGAGGTCGTGCGGGTGGTGCGCATCATGCTGGACATCCGGGCCACGCGCGCGGATACGCTGCCCTGGCCCACCCCCTCCGATACCCTGCTCCTCCCGGAGCGGGCACCCTCCGGCCCCGCACTCACGTCCCTCTCCGGGGGGCTCCTGGGGGCGGCCGCCGTCCTCCTCCTGCCGTCCGTCGTGGGCTCGGGGACACATCCCACGGGGGCACGGTACGCGGTGGTCGGGGCGCTCACGGTGGCGGGCATCGCCGGGTTCATCAGCCACCGGCCCGGAGTCCCCCTGCCCGATAACGTCGCGAAGAACGTCGCGCGCAGGGCGGGCTTCCAGCGGCAAATCGACCTCGCGAAACAGGACAACGCGCGCCGCCGCACCGGCGTGCTCGAACGCATTCGCGCCGGGGCCCCGATCGCGATCTCACGGGAGAATCAGTGAGCACCCGCGGACCCACAGTCGTCCTGGCGGTCCTGCTGGCCTCGCCCGTTCTGGTCGCGGCGCAGGGGTCCCACCTCCACTTCGACGTCCAGCTGGATGGCTCGACCGTCCACACGAATCCGGTGATCGGCTCTGTATCGAGTGCGCTCTCCGGCACCTTGCTCGGGGGCGAGGGTCGCGTCGGGTTGGGCCCCGTCTCGCTCGAGTTCGGATACTGGCAAGGGAGCCTGACCTCAGACTCCGGCCCGGCCGCGAATGAGGACATGGTCGAGGGCAAGGCACTCCTCGGCGTCTCCCCCGTGCGCTGGTTCACCATTTCCGGAGGCCCCGTGGCGCGCGCCTATACGACCGCCGCGGGCACGGAGCGCTGGCTGTCCTGGCGGATCCAGGGCCGGGTGGACGAGGAGCTGGTGCCCCGGACCGTCCAGGGGTACGCCGAGCTCTGGTTCATCGCGTCGAGCACCGTGAACGTGGTCCAGCCGTTCACCAGCGGCCGCGGCGGCAGGGTCGGCGTGCGACTCGCGCCGGCGGCGTGGCCGCTCTGGGTGGCACTGGGCTATGGGATCGAGCAGATCCGTCTGGGCAGTGGGTCCCGTATCGAC
The DNA here is from genome assembly GCA_036270745.1 of Gemmatimonadales bacterium. Classification (GTDB taxonomy): domain Bacteria; phylum Gemmatimonadota; class Gemmatimonadetes; order Gemmatimonadales; family GWC2-71-9; genus 40CM-2-70-7. Next base: position 3,236 of record DATBBZ010000255.1, read on the forward strand.
AACGTCGACCGGGTGACGCTCGGCGTAGGGTACAGCCGCCGCTAGGGAGTGGGACGGCCCCGAGGCACGAGCCGGTAGAGCGTTTCGCCGTTCCGGATCATCCCGAATTCTTCGCGCGCCACACGCTCCTGCGTGGCCGGATTCGTTTCGAGATCGTGGGCCGCCCGGCCCAGGGAATCCACCTGGACTTGCAACGACGCCACCGAGTCCCGCTCCTGCGCGAGCTGGCGGCGGAGCTTCAGCCAATCCGGAGTGGAGTACTCACCCGCGAAGACCGCGAAGACGAGGAGCGCGAGACCGCCGGCACCGGCGGCGATGCGCGCGCCGGTCACAGGCCGTAGAGGTCCCGGCCCGGGTAGTGCGCGACATCGCCGAGCTCCTCGGCGATGCGGAGCAGCTGGTTGTACTTGGCGATGCGGTCGGTCCGGGACCCAGACCCCGTCTTGATCTGCCCCACGCCGCTCCCAACCGCGAGGTCGGCGATGAAGGTGTCCTCGGTCTCGCCCGAGCGGTGCGAAATGATCGCGCCGTACCCGTTGGAGCGCGCCAGCTCGATACATTGCAGCGTCTCGGTGAGCGTCCCGATCTGATTCACCTTGATGAGAATCGCGTTCGCGACGTTCTCATCGATGCCCCGTCCCAGGAGATCCGGGTTGGTGCAGAAGATATCGTCCCCCACCAGCTGGACCCGCGCGGAGAGCGCTTCGGTGAGCTTGGCCCACCCCGCCCAGTCCGACTCGGCCAGACCGTCCTCGATCGAGACGATCGGGTACCGGTCCACCCAGCCCTTGTAGAGCGCGATCATCTCTTCCGCCGACTTCTTCCCGCCCCCGCTCTTCTTGAACTCGTAGGTCCCGTTCTCGAAGAGCTCCGACGCCGCGACATCCAGCGCGATGGCGACATCCTTGCCGGCCGCGTACCCCGCCGCCTCGACCGCCGACATGATGGCCTCGAGCGCGGCTTCGTCGTGCGGGAGATTGGGCGCGAATCCGCCCTCGTCGCCCACGGCGGTCGAGAGCCCGCGCTTGGCGAGCACTTTCTTGAGGGCGTGAAAGACTTCGACGCCCATCCTTAAGCCTTCGGGGAACGACTCCGCGCCGATGGGGACGACCATGAACTCCTGGCAATCCACCGTGTTCGAGGCGTGGGCACCGCCGTTCAGGATGTTCATCATGGGCACGGGCAGGACGTGCGCCAGCGGACCGCCGAGATAGCGATAGAGCGCGAGGCCGGCCTCATCCGCCGCCGCCCGCGCGGTGGCCATGCTGACGGACAGGATGGCGTTCGCACCCAGGTGGCCCTTGTTGGGCGTGCCGTCCAGCTCCAGCATGGCGCTGTCGACCACGATCTGCTCGTCGGCGGCCAGACCCTCGAGCCGGGGTCCAATGACCTCGTTGACGTTCTTGACCGCCTCCAGCACCCCCTTCCCGCCGTACCGGCGCTGATCGCCGTCCCGGAGCTCCACCGCTTCCCGCTCCCCGGTCGAGGCGCCGCTGGGCACCGCAGCCCGGCCCCTCGCGCCTGAGGCAAGGGTGACATCGGCTTCGATGGTGGGATTGCCCCGGGAATCCAGGATTTCGCGCGCGCGGACCGAGATGATCGTGCTCATGGTGGCCCGAACCTTAGGTAACCGGGGCCCCCGAGTCAACGCGCGCCTTTAGCGCGCGGACCTGGGCTTCGACCTGGTCTTTGAGCTTCGACCGATCATCCAGCGTCAGGCCGGTCGTCGCCACCGGGGTGCCGATGCGGATCCGGATCGGCAGCGACTGCATGCGCCACGCACCCTTGGGGAGAATCTTGAAGGTGTCGTGCACGTAGACGGGGACCACCGGGACCTGCGCCGAAATGGCCAGGGCGAAGGGCGTGGTCTTGAAGGGGAGCATCTCCCCCGTGCGGCTGCGCGTGCCCTCAGGAAACACGATGGGCGAAAACCCGCCCCTGATTTTCTCCCCTGCCTCCGCGTACGACTCCATCGCCTTCGCCTTCACCGCGCGGTTGATCATGATGTGCCCGGCCCGCTTCATCGCGGGCCCCACGAGCGGGATTCTGCCGAGCTCCGCCTTCGCCACGAAACGCGTGGAGCCCGGGAGACTCGCGGCGAGCGCCCAGATGTCGAACATGGACGAGTGGTTGGAGGCGTAGACGACGGGACCCTCGGGAATCCGCTCGAGTCCCTGGATGTCGATGGGTGTGCCCGCGCCCCACAGGATCTGGCGCGACCAGTCGTTCGTGCCCCAATCGTACACCCCACCGGGCTTGAACCGCACCCGGAAGAGCGCGGCGAGAATGGTTCCGGACGCGTGAATCACGCTGGACCAGACCAGCACCGCGTAGTACCAGAGGAGTCTGATCATGGCGCGAAGTGATCGAACCCCGATGGCGCCGGGATCCGCATGCCGCCGAGCATCACGGTAACCTCGGCGCCCTCCTTCACGTCGCCGACGCGCGTGAGCTTCCCCCGCACCTGAGACTCGAACTGCGCGACGTCCTTCGCTCCGAAGCCGGCGGGCAAGGTCACGGCCAGCTCGTACTCCTCTCCACTCGACAGCGCGTCGCTCGCGGACACCCCCTCGACCCGGGGGACCAGGTCGCCGGCGAGGGTGATGCCGACCCGGGAGGCCGCGGCCAGGTGCCCGAGATCGGCCGCGAGCCCGTCACTCACGTCGATCATCGCCGTCGCGCCATGTTCCGCCAGCCACTGCCCGGCCGCGATCCGCGGGAAGGGATGCGCGAATCTGGCGCGGTGGGCCGGCGCCGGCTGCTCGCCCTTGTGCAACGCCAGGAGTGCCGCCCCCGGTCCCCCGAACGCTCCCGTGACCCACACGCCGTCCCCGGGCCTGGCTCCACCTCTGGTCACCGGTCGCTTCGCTTCCCCGAGCACACAGATATCCACGATGTACTTGTCGCTCTTCACCAGGTCGCCACCGAGCACCCTTCCACCGACGCTCGTCACCACATGTCCCACGCCGGTCATGATTTCGGTGACGGGATCGGAGTCGACGGCTCCCCCATTAGGGGTCCCGACACTCACGAGCACGCCGATGACGGTCGCCCCCTCTGCCGCCAGGTCGGACAACGCCGCCGCCGCGGCCCGCCCCCCGATCTCCTGAAATGAGAGCCAGTCGGTACGGAAGTGGACGCCTTCGACGCTGCAATCGATGCTCGCGACCAAGTTGGTGTCTCCCCTGGAGATGACGGCCGCGTCATCACCCAGGACCGACGCCGCCTGCCCCAGACGAGTGGCGATGGCGCGGATGCGATCGAACTCCGCCCCGGACCCCATCGGAAAGTGGGTCACCGGTGGAGTACGGCGTCGCGGGAAAGCCGCACCAGTCCGGCGTCGGTGGCCACCCAGACGTAGTCGCCCTGCACCGTGACGTCGCGGATCGCGGCCGGAATGTCCCCCGGCACCGAGATCCCGCGAAACGTCTGATGCCCGATGTCCCAGAACACCAGCCCGCCGGTCCCCGCGATCCACGCCCCACCCGCGTCGGGAGCCAGCGCGGTGATGGAACCGATGGGTGCGCGGGGCCTGAGGACGGTCCAGGTCCCGTCCTTGGGATCGCGCCAGCCCAGTTGATCGGCGGTGGCGGCGACGATGGTGTCGTGCGCGTTGGCGAGCGCCGCGATCGGCGCTCGAAGGGTGGGTACCGCCGCGAGCCCGGCGGGTAACGTCGGGGCGGTCGAACCCGGCGCGAGCAAAGCGAGCCCGTCCACGGTGCCGACCCAGAGGCTCTCGCGCTGGGCCGCCAACGCCGGAATGGCCCGGTCGTACCCAGCCATCCGTGTGACCGCGCCCGCAGGCGTGATCAGGGCCAGCCCTTGCGCGGTGCCGACCCAGACCCCATCCGGTGCCTTGGCCAGGGAGAGCACGTTCGGCCCGGGGAGTCCCGCCCCTACGTCGTAGAACCGTCCGGTGCCCCCACCCTGTCCCGCCGGCATCTGAAAGAGCCCGAACGACGTGCCGAGCCAGAGGGCGTCGCCGGAGTAGAGCAGGCGCTGGGCGAGCAGGACCGAAGTTCCCCGCCCGAGGGCGTCCTCGTTCACCGTAAAGCGCGACAGGTCGGCGCTCACCCAGGTGAGGGCTCGCCGCTCACCCGCGCGCGCCGACCCGACCGTCCACACGCCATCCGGTCCCGGCACGACCACCGACGCTCGTTGATTCGGGATTCCGAACGGGAGTGACCCGCCCTGACCACTCATCGGATTCACCCGCACCACCCCGAGCCCGGTGGTGCCGAGGAACAGCTCGTCGGGGCGGTCCTGGGTACTGGCGCCGGCGGTGAACTGGTACGTCCGGAGACGCGTATCGGTCAGGAGGCGGCCCTGCATCCCGTTC
>DATBBZ010000256.1:0-4287 GCA_036270745.1 Gemmatimonadales bacterium
GAATCTGCGGCAGGTTGACCTGCGGCACGGCGAACCGGACCAGGATGGGCCGGATCTGATTGATGATCACGAGCGGCGTCACGTTGTTCGCGCGGGCCAGGTTGCCTTCCTTTACCAGGAGCCCGCCGGTCCGCCCGCCGATGGGGGCGGTGACCGATGCGTATTCGACGTTGAGCCGTGCCGCCGACACGTTCGCCGAATCGGCGCGCACGGTGGCGTCGGCGGACGCGGCAGTGGTGCGCTTCGTGTCGAAGTCCTCCTGTGTCACGTAGTCCTGCTTCACCAGGGCCGCATAGCGGTCCGCGTCGCGATCGGCTTGCGCGGCCTGGGCCGAGTCTCGGTGCAGGGTCGCGACGGCCTGGGCGAGCGCGGCCTGGAAGGGGCGCGGGTCGATCTGGAAGAGCAGCTGGCCGGCCGAGACCTCGTCGCCCTCGTGAAAGGCCACGCGGGTGACGATGCCGGTGACCTGCGCCTCCACCTGCGCCGTCTGACGCGGCTCGACGGTGCCGGTGGCGGTGATTTCGTAGGCCACGTCCTTCGTGCCGACCTGTGCGACGGAGACCGGGTAGGTGGGTGCTCCGCGTCCGCGGCCTTGCGAGCACGCGGCGAGGACTATCACCGGGAGGGCGTTGGCGAAGCGAAGCGTGCGCGTCATCAATGCGAACCAGCCGAGTCGGAGTTGAGGCGGATGGGGCTCGAGCCATCGAGCTCCAGCACGCCGACGTCGTGGGCGAGCTGTGCGAGGCTCGCGTACCAGCCGAAGTGGGCCGTCACCTGCTGGGCCCGCGCGTCGGCGAGGGCGCTCTGGGCCGTGAGGAGATCCAGGACATTGCCCGCACCCGCCCGATACCGGCCCAACGCCACCTGTTCGGACTGTGTGGCGCTGGCCAGCAAATCGTCCGTCGAGCGGACCCGCTGGCTGGCGGTCTGCAAACCATAGAAGGACGTGAACACCTGGGAGATCACGAGCTGCGCCTGACCCTCTGCGCTCGCCTGCGCGGCATCGGCCGCGGCCTGTGCGGACTTGATGCCGTAGAAATGCGCCCCGCCCGCGAAGAGGGGAACCTCGATCCCGAGCGAGAGCGAATAGCTCGAGCCCGGGATGGGAGGCCGGTTGGCGAAGTAGGTCTCGCCCGCCGTCCCTGTAACCGACAATCCGGGAAGGGCGGCGCCGCGCGCGATGCTCACGCGCGCGCGCGCGGCGTCGGCTTGCGCCCGGGCCGCGGCCAGGTCGGGACGCGCGGCGAGTGCCCGGTTGATCAACGAATCCACGCTCTCCGCGACGCCGGGGGGCGGCGTCGGGATGGGCACGGAGTCGATGTCGTACGGCAGGTTCGCCGGAAATCCCATCGAGACGGCGAGCGCCCCGCGGGCCGTCTGCAGTGCCCCGGACGTCGTCTCGACCGCGAGCTCCGCCTGCGAGCGGGCCGTCTTGGCCTGCAGGACGTCGGCGATGGTGGCGAGTCCCACGTCGTGGCGCTGCTGTGCGGCCACGAGATTGGAGTCGGCTTCCGACAGCGTGATGCGGTCGGCCTGGAGCAGGGCCCGCGTGCCGAGGTAGCTGAAATAGGTCGCTTCGACCGTCAGGACGACGTCTTGAATCGTCGCGTTGTGGGTCCAGTCCGCCGCCAGCAGCTGGTCCCGCGCCGAGGCGATCGATCCGGAGCGCCCGCCGAAGTCGACGAGGAGCCAACTCAGGTTAAGGGAAGGCCCGTAGACCGTCTGGGTCACCGCGGACCGTCCCTGAGACGGGGAGGTCTTGAGCTTGGTGATGGTCCCGTCGAGGGTGAGCGTGGGGAAGTACTGCCCGCGCGTCGCGTCGTAGGTGTAGAGCGCCGCCCGGGCGTTGTACCAGGCCTCACGCGTCACGGTGTTGTTTCGCAGTGCGATGTCCAGGACGTCGGGGAGCCGCAGCGTCCGGACCCGCGCCTCGAGATCGGGTGGCACGGCTGGTGGTGTCGGTGCCGGCGCGGTCTGGGCGCGCGCGGGGGGCGTCCACGGCGTCCCCGGGGACGGGGACGTGCCGACGGCGCAGGCTGCCACCAGGACCACGGTCCCGATGGCGGCCCGTTGGCACAGGGGCAGCCAATTCCTTGCAGCGAGGCGTGTAGCGACCTGCATCCGTATGATCACCCTGGTTGTGAACGGGGGATTGGAGCCGACCTCCCTCCGAATACGCACGGCCGGGCGTGAAAGCTGTAGAGCGGTCATGCGGGTGAAACTAACCCGGACGGCCCTTTTCCGGCCTGACTGGACCGTGACGGCCTGCGGCACCGCCGGATGTATAATCCCTCCGTGCTTCATCTCTTGGCGCTCGTGACCGCCGGCCCACCGCTGTCAGCCACCTTGCGAGACCATCCGCTGGTCGCGATCGGCTCGTTGTTCGGCCTCGGCGTGTTGTACAGTCTGAGCCCCTGCATTTGGCCCATGATCCCGATCACGGCCGGAATCCTGGGGGGGGGCTCCGCGACCGCGACGGCCTCGGCCTCACGCACCCGTACCGCGATGTTGTCGGTGACCTACGCGGCGGGGCTCGCTTTGGTTTATGCCATTCTGGGACTGATCGCGGGTCTGTCGGGCACGATCTTCGGGACCGTATCGGCGTCTCCCTGGGCCTCACTCATCACCGCCAATCTCCTCCTGCTCTTCGCTCTCGTGATGCTCGACGTCATCCCGGTGCGCGTGCCGCAGCGGCTCATGGCCTGGGCGGGGTCGCAGGGCGGGGGCTCGTACCCCGCCGTGCTCTTGATGGGGGCTTCGTCGGGGATCGTCGCGGCTCCGTGCGGTGCACCAGCGTTCGCGGTCGTGCTCACCTGGGTGGCGGCAACCCGCAGTGGCATTCTGGGGTTCTTCTATTTGTTCGCGTTCGCGTTCGGGATGACCGCGGTGCTGGTCGCCGTGGGATTGTTCTCCGGTATCCTGGGGTCGCTGCCGCGAGCGGGCCCGTGGATGCTGTGGGCCAAGCGGGTGTCCGCGGTGGTCGTGCTGGCGATGGCGGAGTACTACTTCATACAGGCAGGGAAGGTCTGGTGAACGCATGAGAACGGGAAGTGGGAGGTGGGAGGTGGGAAGCGCCGTGTTGACGCTAGCATTGCTGATGGCGGCGGTCACGTCTCCACTGAGCGCGCAGGATGACGACGTCGGGATTCCGGTCGGCTCGACGCCGGCCGCGCCGAAAATCGAAGACCTCGCGCACAACCAGGTGGACCTCGCGACCCACGTCGGGCACGGCCCGGTGCTGCTCGAATTCTGGGCCCAGTGGTGCCCCATTTGCAAAGAGCTCCAACCCAGGATGACGGCGGCGCACGCCAGGTACGGTAAGCGGGTGACCTTCATCGCCGTCAGCGTGGCGGTGAACGAAACCCCGGCCTCCATCCAGCGGCACCTCACCGAGCATCCCATGCCCTACCAGGTGCTGTGGGACTCGGGGGGAAACGCGACGCGCGCCTTTCAGGCGGTGGCGACCTCGTACGTCGTGATCCTGGACGCCAAAGGCGCCGTCGCATATACCGGGACCGGATCGGACCAGGATATCGACGGCGCCTTGGCGAGACTGCTGAAGAACTGACTACTTCGTTACCGAGTCGACCGCAGCCTTCATCGTGTTGTAGTCGGCCGGATCGAGCACGTGGAACGGAGCCATCACGTGCGTGATCTTGCCACTTCCGTCGATCACGAACAGGTACCGGACGTCGATCTTGTTTTCCTTCGAGTAGGCCCCGTACTGCCGGCCCACCGCGCCGCCGGTATCCGACACGAATACGAACGGGAAGTCTTCGTCGTGCATCCAGGCGTGGAGGGTCGTGTCGGCGTCCATGCTGATGCCGATGACCACCACCTTCTTGCCATCCTTGAGCAACGTAGCGTACTGATCACGGTACGCTTCCATTTGGATGGTTCAGCCTTTGGTGCGCGCCTGGTAGAAGAAGGCGAGCACGACGGTCTTGCCCTTGAAGTCCGAGAGGCGCACCGGCTGGGCGGTGAGGCCGTAGCGGGTGGCCCCGGGGAGGGCGAAGTCCGGTGCCTGTGTGCCCACCGTGAGTGGGGTGGGGGGCGGCGGACCGGCGGGACGGGCCGCCGGGGTCTGGGCGCCGGCACCGGCGGCAAGCAGCAGGCCGGCCACGCCCAAGGTTACGACTCGTTGCAAATCAAGCTCCCTGAAGGGGACCTGGAAAATCTAAGTCAATCGCCTTCGATGGTGAGGTCTCGCCGCCGCACGAAGCCCTCTACGACTGTCCGGGCCCGGTCAACATCCTCGTCGGAGACCCAGACCGTCGGGGCGGTGTG
>DATBBZ010000257.1:0-5597 GCA_036270745.1 Gemmatimonadales bacterium
CGCCCTTCTTCGGGCGCGTCGCCCCCTGCATCGCGCCAGGCGGCATCGGCTGGAGAGGTACCGCCGGCAGAATGGCGCGGACCTTCGCCAGCGCCTGCGTCCGGGTACTCCCCCGCTGGACCTCCCGGTCCGCGGCGGCCGCGACATCCAGGAGCCGGTGACCCGCGAGTCCCATCCCCAGCGCCGCGACGATCAGCGAGGCGGACGAATCCTGACCAAAGCCATGCGCCGAAAGATCGGCCACCGCGTGCAGTGCAAATCCGGGTGACGTGTCGCGGACCGCGCTCAGCACCTTCGAGACGATCCGGTCCGGGAGCCCACGGGCCAGCGCCAGGGAGACCGATTGGATCTCGGACATGCGGTACGGCCCCGGAGCCCCCGCGGTGCGCAGCAGGTCCCGCGCCGTCCGCAGGCGCGCCGCCTCGGCCCCGACCGCGGTCACGATCATCTCGGGCGGCGCACCTTTGGCGCCACCCTCCAGCGCCTTCTCCAGCAGCGGCTCCGTCGGGAGGCTGTCCTGCTCGGCGCGCGTGATGATGGCGTGCACGCCGGCCAGGGCGGCCTGCGGCACGTGGCCCGCCAGCCTCGCCCCGTCATTCTGCTGGGGGAGCAGCAAGAGGAAGAGAAAGAGGGCCGGCGTCATTCGGACCGCACCGGCCGCACTTCCATCACGGCGTTCTGACGCCCGAATCCGTCGTCCACGTACCGGCCCGCCATCGGATCGGACACCCAGCGTTCCCCGTCCACCACGAACATGTACTCGTGCGAACCCGCGGGCAGGATCACCCGCGCGTCCCAGACGCCGTCATGATCGTTGTCAGAGAGCGGGGTCGCCTCGGGACGCCAGTCGTTGAACGCGCCGACCACGGCTACCGAATGCGCTTCGGGGAACCGGGCGACGAACTGGGCGACTCCTTCATGCGCGCCGAGTGAGAGGGGACCCGACTCGGGCGCGCGCCACAGCAGGGCGACCAGCAGCACGGCCATGACCACGCTGTACACCGGCCGCAGCGAGACCGTGACCGGGTGGGGCTCCGTCCACCACTGACGGAAGCGCTCCACCGGAGACCGGAGGGGACGGCGGATGATTCCCAGGACCCGGTGCGCCAGTCCCGGCACCGCGGGAACATCCGACAGCGCCCGGGCGGTGGCATCCAGCCGCTCGACCAGCGCGCGCTCGTCGGGCGTCAGGGCGGCGCGGTCCAGCTCGCCGTCCAGCACTCGGTGAATCCGGGGATCCAGGTCTTGGCTCATGGAGACTCCTTCAGCGCGGCCAGCAGGGCCTCACGCGCGCGGTGCACCCGCATCTTCAACGTGGGAACCCGCTCGCCCGTCACGGCAGACATTTCCTCGTAACTCATCCCGTCCAGATGCTTCAGTACGAACGCCTCACGCTTCTCCGGCGTCAGCGTCGCCAGCGCCCGCTCCAGCCGCTCCAGCTGATCGGTCCGCTCGAACGCGGCCTCCGCGTTCTCGGGGCCGGCCAACGGCGGGGCATCGTCCAGCGACACGTCTCCGGCGGGCCGGCGCGCCAAGTGGCTCTTGCACCGGTTCGCCACGATCCGGAACACCCAGGTCCGGAAGCGCGCCGGGTCCCGACAACTCGCGAGGTGCCGGTAGGCGCGGACCAGCCCTTCCGCCACCGCGTCCGCCGCGGCGTCCCGTGACCCAAGCATCCGGGTCGCGAACCGCAGGAGGCCGCCCTCGTACCGGGTGATGAGCGCCCCGAACGCTTCGACGTCGCCCGAGAGGATCCGGGCAATGACCTCAGCGTCCGACCCTCCACCTGCAGTCAATCAGACCTCGGCAAAGAGGGAGGAGTCACGGTTCGGGGCCGGGACGTGGAGAAAACGTGGCGTTCTGAGACGCCCGCCATCGCCCGGTGTGCCAGTGAGACGAATATGCGGGGCGGACTATCGAGTCGGAACGGCGACCTGAGGAGCCAGGATCTGGCGGGCCGCCGTCAGGTATCCGGAGGCTCGGGGGCCGGCGCCCGACACCGCACCGGCGACAGCCTCCAATGTGGCCTGCGCCCGCCGGCGAAGCCGCGAGTCTCCCGTGACGTCCGAGAGCCGGAGCAGGAAGCTCGCCGCCCACGGGTTGGCGGCCGGCAGGAGGTCGTCAAGCGCGCTCTCGGTCCGGTCGGCGAGCGCCGGGATCGGCGCGGACTCGGGCGTGGCGTCATAGAAGCCACCGAGGGGGTCGCCGTAGCTGTGCTCCATGACGCCCGCCAGGTCCTTGGCGACCTGGAGGTAGCGGGTCGTGCCGGTGGCCTCGTAGGCGTTGAGACTGGCCACCGCCACCTGGAGCTGATCCTGCAGCAGACCGTCGACCGATCCCACGAGCGTGTGGCGCACGCCATATCCCGAGGCGTAGACCTGCTTGAGGAGCGCGTCGAGCGCGGCGCGCGCGGCGCCCTGCCCGCCCGTGTCCCCTACCGCACTCGCGGCCTCCAGCAGGGACCCGATGGCGTACGCTTCGCGATCGGTGAACACGGTATGGTCCGTGGGCTCCAGGAGCTGGTGGGCCAGGGTGCGGCTCTCGCGGCGCGCCGCGGCCTGATAGCGGGGATCGGCGGTCAGGACCCAGGCCAGCGCGAGATCCCGGGCCAAACCCGCGCGGATGGTGACCGGCGGATCGTCCAGCGTCCCGTCCCCACCCACCGCACCGGAGTCGAGCATCGCATCCAGCGCCTGGCGGCCGATCCGCAAAGCGGCCGTGTCGCCGCGCGATCCGTACTCGGAGAGCAGGAGCCCGATCGCCTGAGTCGCGATGAACCCCTGGGCGCCATCGGGATGCGCCAGCGCGGCGCGCACGGCCCGCACTCCCGAGTCCACCGCCAGCACGTTGATGACGCCGCGCGTGTTCCCCCGGTTCGCCGCCACCTGACGCACCAGCGCGGCGCGTTGGACCACCGTGTTGCGGTCGGCGCGATACGAGCGGGCGAGCGCGGGCAGGAGCTGCTTCAGCCCCCGGCCGGTGACGGGGTCATCGGGCGTGAAGTAGGTGCCGCCGAAGAAGGCCGCGCCGTCGGGCGTCAGCACCACCGTGAGCGGCACGCCTTGGAGTCCCGCGATCACTCCCACTTCGGCTTCGTACCGCCGGGCGACGTCGGGGCGCTCGTCGCGGTCCACCCGCACCGGAACGAAGAGCGAGTCGATCATCGCTCCCAGCTCTTTGTCGCCGTAGGCCTCGCGGTCCATCACGACGCACCAGCGGCAGTCGTCGGCACCCACATAAAGAAGGATGGGGCGGTCGAGCCGCGCGGCGAGCGTAAAGGCGTCGCGGCCCCAGGGCTGCCAACTCACCGGTTGCCGTGCGGCGCGCGCGAGATACCGGGTCTCGGTCTGCGCCATCCGGTTGGTCAGCGGCCCGCGTTCCGTCGCGCAGGCGGCGGCCGCAAGAGCCAAAAGGGCATAAATGGGGTGGGGTCGCATCGTGAATTGCCGTGCAAAGATACCCTGCAAGGGGCCGTCGCGTTCCAGCAACAGCGCCAAAAACGCCCTTGGCCCCGGCTCCCACGGCGGAACCTGACGGTATTATGTTGCACCCGAACGGGACGCCCCCCACGAGGGTGCGCTTTCCCGGCTACTGAACCCCCGACTCCCAACGGAGGGAAGCATCAATGGCGAAGGCTGGAAAGACTCCGATGGCCGCGGATGAAGGCTATTGTGTGAAGTGCAAGGCCAAGCGGCAGATCTCGAATGCTCAGCAGGTGAAGATGGCGAACGGCCGTCCCGCGATGAAGGGCGTGTGCCCCGTCTGCGGCACCGGGATGTTCAAGATCCTGCCTCCACAGAAGTAGGCACCCTTAGTCACGCCCTGGCGAGAAACATCAGCGCCCTCGGGGATTTAATCCCGAGGGCGCTTCGTTTTCGCCCTGCGACTCAGGACTCCTGCATGAACGGATAGGGATAATCCTTCGGCGGGACGAAGTTCTCCTTGATGGCCCGCGGAGACACCCAGCGCACCAGGTTGAGCAGGGACCCCGCCTTGTCGTTCGTGCCCGAGGCACGGGCGCCCCCGAAGGGCTGCTGTCCCACCACGGCGCCGGTCGGCTTGTCGTTGATGTAGAAATTGCCGGCCGCGTACCGCAGCGCCGTCTCCGCCTCACGCACCGCGCCGCGGTCCTGCACGAAGATGGCGCCGGTGAGCGCGTAGGGTGACGTGCCATCCACCAGCGTCAGCGTCTCCTTCCATTTCGCGGCCGGGTACACGTGCAGCGTCAGCACCGGTCCGAAAATCTCCTCGCACATCGTCTGGTACCTGGGGTCCTCGGCCTGCAGCACCGTGGGCCGCACGAAGTAGCCCTCGCGGTCGTCGCACTCGCCGCCGAACAGCACCCGGGCGCCGTTCCCCTTCCGTGCGCCGTCGATATAGCCCTTGATCTTGTCGAACGCTTTGCGGTCGATCACGGCACCGACGAAGTTCGTGAAGTCGGCCGGGTCGCCCATCTTCAACGACGACAGCATGGCACCCATCCGGTCCTTCACCTGCAGCCACAGATTGTCCGGCACGTAGGCGCGGGACGCCGCGCTGCACTTCTGCCCCTGATACTCGAACGCTCCGCGCACCAATCCGGCCGCGAGCGCGTCGGGGTCGGCGCTGGCGTGCGCCAGGACGAAGTCCTTGCCGCCCGTCTCACCGACCAGACGCGGGTAGTCCGCATAGCTGGGCAGGTGGTCGGACACCCGCTTCCAGAGCATCTGGAACACTTCGGTCGAACCCGTGAAATGGATGCCGCCCAGGTGGCGGTCGGCGAGGAGGAGATCCGAAATCTGCCCCGACGGACCGGGGAGGAAGTTGATCACGCCGGGCGGCAGCCCCGCCTCGAGCAGGATCTTCATGATCGCGTAGTTGGAGAACGCCGCCGTCGCGGCCGGCTTCCACACCACGGTGTTCCCCATGATGGCCGGCGCCGTGGGGAGATTGCCGCCGATCGACGTGAAGTTGAACGGCGTGATGGCGTAGACGAATCCCTCGAGGGGCCGGTGATCGAGCCGGTTCCACGTCCCCGATGGCGACATCGGCTGCTCCGCGACGATACGCTCGGCGTAGTGCACGTTGTAGCGGAAGAAATCGATCAATTCGCACGCCGCGTCGATCTCGGCCTGATGGGCCGTCTTGCTCTGCCCCAGCATGGTCGTCGCGTTAGCGAACGCCCGCCGGGAGCCGGCCAGAAGGTCGGCCGCCTTGAGGAACACCGCCGAGCGGTCCGCCAGGCTCCAGCGCGACCACTCCTGCCAGGCCTCGCGCGCCGCCTTGATCGCGGCCTGCACCTCGGCGGGTCCCGCCTGGTGCACGTTGGCGAGCACCTGTTTGTGCCGGTGCGGCGCGACGACCGTGATGCACTTTCCGGTCTTCACTTCCTTGCCGCCGATGATCAGCGGGATTTCCATGGTCTGTCCGCTCAGATCCGCGAGTGCCTGCTTCAGGGTCGCGCGCTCCGGGGTGCCAGGCGCGTACGACAAGACCGGTTCGTTGACTGGCGTCGGAATCTTGGGGATCGAGTTCATAGGTCCGTGAATTTAACCGGGGTGGGCGGAGTCGTGTTCACTAACCCCGGGCGTCAGCCCGGGGTTTCCGGAGGGGCTGGG
>DATBBZ010000258.1:0-2197 GCA_036270745.1 Gemmatimonadales bacterium
GGACATCGACTGCGGCATCACGACCTCCGCGACACCGTTCCAGACCGTGCCGTCCACCAGCGCGACCTCGAGTCCGATCTCGATGGCCCCGGGCGCGCGCTTCCCGCCTGCGGCCGCGATGGTGAGGGCGATGGTCTGGGCCCGGGACACGAGCAGCACTTCCTTCTGATCATCCGGCAGGAAGGGGAAGAACCCCTCGGGGCGGTTCAGCATCTCGAGCGGCGTCTCCGGCCCTTCGCGGGACGGCGCCCGGGCCATCACGAACACGGAGCCGGCCCGTTCGCCCCCCTGGGTCAGAAGGAGTCGCGCGTGGATGGACTCGCGGGGGAGGGAGAATCCGCTCACGAGGAACAAGATACCCGGAATAAACGGACTCGTCGAGAAATCCACCCCTCCCTCCTCCCGCCTCCCCGACTAGCTTTCGAGGCGTGACCGCACCAGCCCCGGCTCCCGCCAAGCCCCCCAAGAAGAAGGCCTTCACCTCCGGCTCCTGGCAGGAGGCGAAAGCCCTCATTTACGCCCATCGCTGGCGGCTCGCGCTGGGGCTCGGCCTGATGATGATCAACCGTCTCACGGGGTTTGTCCTCCCAGCGAGCTCGAGGGCCGTGATCGACCAAGTGATCGGTCAGCGCCGTCCTGAGCTTCTGCCCCGAATCGCCCTGGCGGTCGCCATCGCTACGGTGGTCGGGGCGCTGACGTCGTACGGCAATGCTCAAATTCTGGGAGTCGCCGCCCAGGCGGCGATCACGGATATGCGGCGGAAAGTGCAGGCATACGTCCTGCGGTTGCCGATCAACTATTTCGATTCCACGAAAAGTGGAATCCTGATTTCCCGCATCATGACGGACGCTGAAGGGATCAGGAACCTCGTGGGCACCGGGCTGGTCCAGATGGTTGGAGGCTTGGTGACCGCGTTGATCGCGCTGACGTGGCTTTTCACGCTCAATTGGAGGCTGACCAGCGTCTCGATCCTGATTCTGGGAGCCTTCGGTGGCGGAATGGCATACGCCTTCAACAAACTGCGGCCGCTGTTCCGGGAGCGCGGGAAGATCAACGCGGACGTCACGGGTCGTTTGGCTGAGACGCTGGGCGGCATCCGCATCGTTAAGTCGTATCGGGCCGAGAAGGGCGAGCGGTTGGTGTTCGGGCGGGGCGTGCATTCGCTGCTCAGAAACGTCGCGACGACGATGACCGGAGTCTCCGGTGTCACATCGTTCGCGTCGGTCATCACCGGCGCCATCGGTATCGCCGTCATCCTGGTTGGGACGCGATCGGTGCTCGCCGGACAGATGACGATGGGCAGTTACTTCCTGTACGTGTACCTGATCGGGCTCGTGGCGTTTCCACTCATCAGCATCGCGTCGATCGGCACTCAAATCAGTGAAGCTTTCGCCGGTCTCGACCGGATTCGCGAGATCCGCCAGATGACCACGGAGGATCAGGCCGACGCGACGAAGGCGGAGACGGGAGAGATCCGCGGGGACATCGAGTTCCAGGACGTCTCCTTCGAGTACGTGAAGGACGTGGAGGTCCTGAAGCACATCAGCTTCAGGGCCAGAGCGGGATCGACGACGGCGCTCGTGGGCTCCTCGGGGGCGGGGAAAAGCACCCTGATCGGCCTGGTGATGGCATTTTCACGTCCCAACTCGGGACGCATCCTCGTGGATGGCCGGGATCTCGACTCCATCCGGCTGTCGGACTACCGGACCCAGCTGGGCGTGGTATTGCAGGACAATTTCCTGTTCGACGGCACGGTGGCCGAGAACATCGCGTTCGCCAATCCGCACGCGAGCCGGGCCGAGATCGAGCGGGTGGCGAAGATCGCGCACTTCGACGACTTTGTCCGCCGCTTCGAAAAAGGGTACGACACCGTCGTCGGGGAGCGGGGAGTGAAGCTCTCCGGGGGCGAGCGCCAGCGGGTGTCCATCGCCCGGGCCATTCTGGCGGACCCGCGGATCCTCATCCTGGACGAGGCGACCAGCTCCCTCGATTCCGAGAGCGAGGCCAAGATTCAGGACGGGCTCCGCACCCTTCGGCAGGGGCGGACCAGCTTCGTGATCGCGCACCGGCTATCCACCATCCGCAGTGCGGATCAGATTCTGGTGATGGAAGGCGGGGAGATCGTGGAGCGCGGGACCCACGCCGAGCTCCTCGCGGCGAACGGGCGGTACCGTCAGCTGTATGACAAGCAGTACAA
>DATBBZ010000259.1:0-2521 GCA_036270745.1 Gemmatimonadales bacterium
CCCCGCGTTCGGCGAGCTCGCCGACTGGGTGGCCGTGTTGTCGGTGCTGTGGCAAACCGAGGCCGGCGGGGAATCCCTGCTCGCCGTCGCCGGACGGGTCGGGCTGGAACCTGCCACCTGCTATCGCCGCTGTCGACGCACGCTGGGCATACCCTGGGGCGATGCGAAGCGCCGCGGATTCGCCTGGGGGCTCGACCGCTTTCTGCGGCGGTGCGCCGGTCGTCCGCCCGCGCCACGCCGGACCGCGCCGGCCCCCCAATGGCCCGCGTCACCCCATGCCGGTGTCTTCACGAACGGCCCCGGCCTCTCCCGCGCGGCCCCGTCGCGTGTCCCGAGTCCGCAGGCCCATCCTCAAGGCGTCGTCGCATTCCAGATCCCGATTCCCGATGCGCCAACCGACGTTGCGGTCTCGCGCGAGGGCGTCATTTACGTCCCCCGCGCCTACGCCGCTTCGGTCGCCAGTGTGGACCTCGACCAGCGCCGTGTCGTGCGGGAAATCCCGGTGGGCTCGAACCCCACGCGCCTCGTCTTCGGACCCGAGCGGTCCGCGTTCGTGACCAACCAATTCGGTGGATCCATCAGCGTGATCGACACCAAGACCGACACCCACCTCGCGGACATCCCGGTTCCGGGAGACCCGGCCCCGCTGACGGTGACGCAGGATGGGCGGACCCTCTATGTGGCCACGAACCACGACCTGCTCTACGCAGTCAGCGTCGCCACCCGGCGCGTCCTTCGGGAACTGCCCCTGCCCGCGACATCACATCATCTCGCCTTCCACCCGTTCGCCCCCCACCTGTTCGTGTCGACGCGAACCGCAGGAACCGTGGTGGAAGTGAATCTGCCCGAACTCCGTCGGCAGAGGACTTTCGAGACCGGTGGGCAAACCCAGGCGCTGGCGGCAGCCCCGGACGGCAGTGAACTCTACGTCGCCGATGAAGCCGGAGCCGTGCACATCGTGAATCTGGAAACGGGCGCCCTCGCCGCGACGCTGCACTTGTCCGGCGGCGCGTATGGGCTGGACCTCACGCCGGATGGGGCGCAGCTCTACGTCGCGTTTCCCAAAGATGGCGTGGTGCACGTGCTCGATCGGATCACCCGGCGCTTGGTACACACCATCGTGACGGAGGGGAGCCCGCGACACACCGCCTTCGCGGCGGGCGGCCGCACGGCACTGATCGTGAATGAATCCGGGTGGCTCACCGTCGTGTGGTGAGGTGCTCCCGGTCCGCGAGCGCGCGAATCTCCTCCCGCATGCCGGCCACGAGCTCTCCTACGAAGCCGAAACCGAAGAGCACCAGCCCCGCGAGCACCAGCAACATCACGAGGTAGAGCCAGGGACGGAAGCCGATCCCGAAGACGTAGCGCTCGATGATCGCGTAGATCCCGACCGCCACGCCCAGCAGGACCAGAACCGCCCCGGACACGCCGAAAAAGAGCATCGGTCTCCGTCCGAAGCGCAGCTGGAACCACACCGACACCAGATCGAGCACCCCGACCGGAATCCGCGTGATGCCGAACTTCGATTTGCCCGCGCGGCGGGGGTAGACCGGCACCGGCCGGGAGGTGACGCGATATCCCTGCACCGCGGCGATCACCACCATGAACCGGTGCCAATCAGGCCGCGTGGGCACGGCGTCCACCACGTCGCGCCGGTACGCTTTGACCGAATTGAGGTCGGTGACCCGGACGCCGAACAGGAGCCGGCAGAGCGAATTGTAGACCCAGGAGACGAAGCGCTTCTCATAGTGACCCTGCTTCGTGCCGGTGACGATGTCGGCCTCGTTGGCGATGATCGGGGCGACGAGGGCCGGAATGTCCGAGGGCAGGTACTGGAGATCGCCCGGCCAGAATACGAGGATGTGCCCCCGCGCCGCGTCCGCGGCGGACCGCAGCGCGTCGGCGATCCCCCGCCGCGACCGGTGCGTGACGACCTTCAGAAAGACGTGCTGGGCGGCGAGCTCCCGGAGCACGTCGGCCGAGTTGTCCGTGGACCCGTCGTTGACGATGACCAGCTCGGCGGCGTAGGGCTGGCCCACCATCGCCTCCCGGACCTGTTTCACCAGCTCCGGCAGGTTCTCCGCCTCGTCCTTGGCCGGCACCAGAATGCTGACCTCGGGCGCCGCGGCCGGCATGGCCAGGCTCACAGACGCTTCCGCATCCGCGCCGGCAGGATGTGCAGCTGGTCGCGATACTTGGCCACCGTGCGCCGGGCGATCTTCACGCCCCGCTGGGCGAAAATCTCCACGATCTGCTGATCGGTGAGCGGATCCTTCAGGTCTTCGTCGGTCACGAGCTTCTGGATCTGCGCCTTTATGGACCGCGCGCTCGCGTCCTCGCCCGTGGTGGTGGTGAGCCCGCTCGAGAAGAAGAACTTGAGCGGCAGGAGCCCCCGCGGCGTCTGGACGTATTTCTCGTTGGTGACGCGGCTGACCGTGCTCTCGTGCATCGAGATCACGTCCGCGACTTCGCGCAGGGTGAGCGGCCGCAGGAACTCGACGCCCTTCTCGAAGAACTCGCG
>DATBBZ010000260.1:0-5617 GCA_036270745.1 Gemmatimonadales bacterium
GTCGGGCCCAGGCTTTCAGCCTGGGTGCGACTCAGAGTCCGGTTCCAACTCTTGTTGAAAAACCTGGCTCCCGTCGGAGTTCGGTCATTACGCGTCCTTCAGGACGCGCCCGCGCCGAGAGCGGGCTTCAGCCCGCAGGAACGAAATCGGTGGGCGACGGGTCCCGAAACGCCCACGACTAACCAGTCTGGGGTTCAGCGTCAGTTCGAATCCCGCCTGGCGCATTCCGCTTCACCGTCCCCCAGCCGTAACCACACTCAAATCGCACCCCAACAATCCCATCGGCTCCGTCACCGGCGTCGGCCACAGCTCCACCGAAACCGCCGCCAAGGGCTGAGCCGGGGGAACCATCAAGAAAAAGTGCCCGTCTGCCAGCCTCACCTGTCCCTGGGCCCGCAACGCCTCGCCCGGACCATCGTACACCTTGTAGGTAATCGGGCCCGCCGAGAGCATGCGGCAATCCAGCAAGTACGTCGTCGCCGAGGTCGGCGTGAACCCGATGTTCACGTGTCCTTCGTTGTGGATGCCCCAGAAATTCACCCCCACCTCACCACTCCCCGCAGTCCCCAATACGAAGGACGGCTTCCAGATCGAGAGATGCGCACCATTCGACCCGAAAGGAGCGTCCGGGGTGAGGGAAACCGGCGGACCAAGGATGGGAGTGGCAGTGAGGTTCAGCACCTCGTGCGCCGCGCGTCCGCGCTCACTCACCGTGTATTCGCGCACCGTCCCCGCGGCGGGAATGCCTTCCCGCATGAACCGGCTGAGCGGCGTATCCTGACCCGCGATGCCCAGCATCCCGCGGGCGTCGAGCCAGTCATACCAGAGCGTGGTCCAGAGCGCGATCCCGGGTGCGTTGTTGTCCCGAATCCCGAACCCGTGGCCCGCGCCCGTGAGGATGTGCATCTCCGCCGACGCCCCGGCCTGTCGCCATGACCCATACAACACCGGCAAGCCCTCGGCGATCGCGGAATCCTTCTCGCCGCACAGCAGAAACGCCGGGGGAGTATCCTCGGGGAAATGCAGGCCCGCCGGGATAGACGGGTAAATCAGGCCAACGAAGGCCGGGCGCGAGCTTTCCCGGGCCACGGAATCGTCCGAGCCGGCGGCGCCCGTGTCGTACCGGGTCCCGGCCAGGGCCGCCAACTCCCCTCCGGCGGAGAAACCGATGACGCCGATGCGGTCGGGCGCGACGTGCCAGGTGGAAGCCTGGCTCCTGACCAGTCGGATCGCCCGCTGCACGTCCGCGAGCTCATCCCGATCGACCGTGTAGGTGGACCCTTCCTCGCGCGCCAACCGGTACTTCAACACGAAGGCGGCGATGCCGTGGTCCGCCAGCCATTGCCCCACCCGATAGCCCTCGTGATCCATCCACAGCTCGCGGTGCCCGCCTCCGGGAACGACGATCACCGCGGCACCCGTGGCCGACCCCTCCGGCAAGTACGGCGTCAGCGAGGGCCGGTGCACCCGGGAGACGATATGCTCACCCAACTCGGTGAGCCGGACCGCTTCGTCGCCGGCCTTCCCTTCCGACCCCGGAGCCCCGTGGGGCCAGAGCAGTATTGACGCAGGCCCTTGAGCCATCAGGCCCCGCGAGAGCAGGGCCAGGATCATTGTGAGGGAGTGGGGACGGAGCATCAACGTAAAGGTACGGGGTTGGCAACCCTTCACGAAATCCTCGTATCCAAACGAAAAGCACCTCCGCCCACACCCGCACGACTGTGATCATCGAGGTTGACGATGGAACGCTGGATCCTGGACGCCCGCTACGCCCTGCGACGGATCACGCGCCGTCCCCTGGCCTGGTCACTCGCCGTCCTCACCCTGGCCCTCGGCGTCGGTGGCCTGGCGGCGATTTCCGGTCTCACCCGCTCCCTCCTTATCTCTCCCCTCCCCTACCCCCACGCCGAACAGCTCACGCGCATGTGGATGCCCGGTGACTGGCGCGGAGAAGAGGTCGCGGCGCTCGACGGCCATTGGACGGGCTTTTCGGCAGTGGCCGCCTACCGGCCGAGGAACATGACGCTCGAGCATGCCGGCGCGCTCACCCGCGCCGTACCCGGCATCACCGGAACCGCGGACCTCTTCCACGTCCTCGAGGTCGCCCCGGCGCTGGGCCACACGTTCGAACCGGGTGACGACCGGCCCGGGGCGGCCCCTGTCGCCGTCATCTCGAACGCGCTTTGGCGCGAGCTCGGCGCCGATCAGGAGATTTCCGGAACTCCACTCACGCTCGACGGCACCGCGTACGCCGTCATCGGCGTGATGCCCTCCGGATTCTGGTTTCCGGACCCCGGCGTCCAGGTGTGGACCAATGACACCATCAACGCAACGTCCAGCATCGGGCTCTATACACTGGTAGGCCGTATGGAACCAGGGCGAGTGGTCGCGGGGATGGGTCCCGCACTCCATCAGGTCACCGGGGTCCTGCGGCCACTGTTCGACTATTCCGACCCCCGGTGGGACATAACCAGGAACCAGGTGCTGACGCCCTTCTGGAACTGGATGCTCGGACCCCTCCGCCCCGCAATCGTCGCATTACTCGTGGGAATGGCGGCCATCCTCCTCATCGCATGCGCGAACGTCGGAGCGCTGGTGATCGGACAACTCGAGGGGCGCGGCGCTGAGCTGGCAATCCGGACCGCACTGGGAGCCGATCGGAGCCGGCTCTCTGCTCAGCTCCTGATCGAGATCCTGGCGCTGGGGGCCGCCGCCGGAGTAGTGGGGTCAGCCATCGGCGTCATGGGCTTCCGGTGGCTCCGCGTGACACTTCCCCTCGGCGTCTGGGGCGCACGAGCGACGCTCGATTGGACCCTGCTGGCGGCCGGAATCGGCGCCGGGGTCCTGGCGTCCGTCGTGATCGCGTCGCTCTCGATGTTGTCGCTCCGGCGGGGCGAGCTCGCCGCGGCCCTGGCGAATGCGCGAGCGCTTGGTGGCGCGCGCCGAGGGGGACGGCTGCAGAACGCGCTCGTGGTGGCGGAGGTCGCCCTGGCCGTGCTCCTCGCCGGGTCAGCGGGCCTGCTCGGACACAGCGTGGCGAACCTCTACGCGATCAAGCCCGGCCTCGCCATTTCCGACGTCGCGGTGATCGATGCCGCCGCCCCACTCGGCGCCGCCACAGCCGACCGGCGGGCGATGCTCCGAAACGTGCTGAGCCATCTGGGCGAGCTCCCCGGGGTCAGAAGCGTCGCCGTCACGCAGATGCTCCCCCTGCGCGGCCGCGACTGGTCGATGGGTCTCCGCCTCCCGGACCAGGATCCCTCCGCGCCGACGCCGCTCTTTCGGATGGTGTCAGCCGGATACTTCGAAGCGTTCGGCATTTCACTTCGCGAGGGCCGCACCTGGGGCGGGGCCGATCGGCCCGACGACAGCGTCAGGTCGATCGTCGTGAACGAATCTCTGGCGCGACTGTACTTCCCGCAGACCGATCCCGTCGGTCGCGTCATCCCGGGCGGGTTCGGCGGACCGGAGCGGATAATCGGAATCGCGGCAGACGCTGCCGAGGGTAACCTCACCGACCGGCTGAGCCCCACGCGGTACTACTGGAACGAACAGGTGCAGTTCGTTCCCGCGGGTCAAACGTTCATCGTACGGTTCGCGGAACCTGGTGCAGCGACGCGTTCCGGGGATGCGCTCCGGCTGGCGGTAGCCGCGGCCGCACCCAGTCTCGCAGTCCAGCAGGTGACGCCGATGGAGCGGGTACTGGCGCAGGCCGTCGGTCCGGCCCGCGACGTCCTGAGTCTCTTGGGCCTTCTCACCACGCTCGCTCTCGTCCTCGGTGCCGTGGGCGTATACGGCGTCCTCTCCCAGTTCGTCACTCGACGGGGGCGCGACTGGAGCCTCCGGCTGGCACTGGGCCTCAGACCGACCCGGCTGGTGGGGCAGATTCTCGGGCGTGGCGTCTCGCTGGTCTTCGCAGGTGTCGTGGCGGGACTGGTGGTGACCGTCGCCTCGGCGCGGCTTCTCGCCGCCTTCTTCTTCGGGATCACCGCCTACGACCCAGCCGCCCTTCTAGGCTCGGCGGCTTTGCTCATCGGCGTCGGGGTTGCGGCCGCTTTGCTGCCGGCGCTGCGAGCCGGTCGCGCGGACCCTGCGGCGGTCCTCAAGGAGACTTGAGCAAGGGCGGGGTAGACACGCTCCCGGAACCGCGTAAACTGAGCGAGGGGTTTCAGCCGTCACCTTCGCTCCGGGGAGCTTCAGATGCAGCGCTTCATGCCGGCCTTCTGCAGCCTGCTCGTCGCTGTCGCGACCATCGCCACCGTCTCCGCCGCCCAGAATCCGTCCTCCCCCGACGGGGACTTGGGCTTCGTCATTGCGCGCCGGAACCTGGTCATCCGGATGGCCCCCGACGGAACGGGGCGCATCGATCTGCGGGCCCGCATCGCCGTCCAGTCGCAGGCGGGAGTAGCGGCCCTAGGGGAGCTCAAGTTCGACTACGACTCCTCGACTGAGCACTTCGACGTCGACACCGTGGAAGTCCTGAAGCGGGGGGCCGCCCCCGTGATCGCCACGTCGGTACAGGACCTCACCGGACCCCTGGGGCAGGAGGTCCCCGCCTACTCAGACTTGCGGCAGAAGGTCGTGACGGTGCCGGCGCTGGACCCGGGAGATACAATCGTCTACCACATCACCTGGATCATCGACCACCCAATCGCTCCGGGACAGTTCTGGTACTACGCCCCCTTCCTGCACCAGATCACCATTGCCAGTGAAGACGACGAAGTAGTGGTGCCGGGGGCCGTCTACACCCAGGTGAGCACGCGCGGCGACGTGAAGCCGGCGGTGGCGGACAGTGCGGGGTGGCGCGTCTACCACTGGCGCCTCGCTAACCTCGCGATCGATACGACCCGGACGACTCTTCAGAAGCGCGAGGGCATCGAGATCACCACCTTCCGCTCCTGGAGCGACCTGGGCGCCTGGTATGGCGACCTGGAGCGTCCGCGCGAGACCGTCACTCCGACCATCCAGGCCAAGGCGCAGGACCTCGTGAAGGGCCGGCGCACGTTGACCGACTCGATCGCGGCGCTGTTCACGTTCGTCTCCGACCACATCCGGTACGTCGCGCTCAACTTCGGCGTCGGGCGGTTCCAACCGCGCACGGCTGCTGACGTGCTGGCCAACGAGTATGGGGACTGCAAGGACAAGCACGTGCTGCTGGCAGCGCTCCTCCACGTCATCGGCGTCCCCTCCGCGCCGGTCCTGATCAACACCGTGCGCGACCCCGACTCGGCCGTCGTCTCGCCGTCGGAGTTCGATCATGTCATCACCCTCGTTCCGATGGCGAAGGACACCCTCTGGCTGGATGCCACTCCCGACGTCGCGCCGTTTCAATTCCTGTGGTACGAGCTGCGGGGCCGCCGTGCGCTCGTGATCCCGGCGAGTGGTCCGGCCCGACTGAGCCGGGCGCCCCGAAACCTGCCCTTCGCGCCCACCGAGGACATCACCATGCGTGGCGGATTGACCGGCGGCACCATCGCGCTCGGGGTCAGGTTCAGCGAGCGGGGCGATGGCGAGGTCCTGCTGCGGGAGGTCTTCCGCACCCTGCCGCGCAGCTCATGGCCGGCGATGGCCGCGCGCCTCGACGACAACCTCCCGGGGCCAGGCACCACCAGCGATC
>DATBBZ010000261.1:0-9443 GCA_036270745.1 Gemmatimonadales bacterium
CATGACCCCGTCCTCCTGCACCTGGGCCACCACCTCCGCGTCCCGGTGCAGCGTGGCCAGGAGCCGGCCGTCTGCCAGGGGGACCTTCACGGTTGCCAGGGGGCGAAGGGACTGGACCGAGTCGCGGAGAACGCGTCGAAGGTCTTCGACTCCAGAACGCGGAACTGGGAACGCGGAACGCGGAACCGATGAGGTGAGTACCGCTCGTGGGAAACGCTCACGGACCCGCTGCAAGACTGCCTCTGGCTCAGGCAGGAGATCCGCCTTATTGAATACGTGAATCACCTCTCGGTTCCGCGTTCCGCCTTCCCCGTTCCGCGTTTCTTCGCTCCGCAATGCCTCCTCAACCACTTCCACCTGCTCCTCCCACATCTCCGCGCTGGCATCGATCACGTGCAGAAGCAGATCCGCATCCTCCGCTTCCTCCAGCGTCGCCCGGAAACTCGCCACCAGGTGGTGCGGCAACTTCCGGATGAAGCCGACCGTGTCGGTCACGCGCACGCGATACCCTTCCCCGACATCCACTTCACGCGTGAGCGTATCGAGTGTAGCGAAGAGCCGGTCCTCGACGAACACGTCGTCCCCGGACAGGGCCTTGAGCAGGGAGGACTTGCCGGCGTTGGTGTAGCCGACCAGCGCCGCGGACGGCACGTCCCGCCTTCCCCGCCGCTGATTCGCCCGATGCTCGGCCACACCGGCCAGCTTATGACGGAGCCCTGAAATCTTCTGCCTGATCACCCGGCGGTCCGTCTCGAGCTGGGTTTCGCCCGGCCCCCGGAGCCCAATGCCGCCGCGGATTCGCGAGAGGTGGGTCCACATCCGGGCCAGTCGCGGGAGGAGATACTCGAGCTGCGCCAGCTCGACCTGGAGACGGGCTTCGTGACTGCGGGCGCGCGTGGCGAAGATGTCGAGAATCACCTCGCTCCGGTCCATCACCCGGACACCCAGCGCCTTCTCGAGATTCACGCCCTGCACCGGCGACAGCGCGTCATCGAAGAACACGAGAGTCGCCTTCTCGGCCGTGAGCCGCTCCTTCAGCTCCTCGACCTTCCCTTCGCCGATGTAAAAGTTCGAGGTGGGCTTGTCGACCTTCTGCGTCAGCCGCCCGACGACCTCGGCGCCCGCCGTATCCGCCAGCCGCGCCAGCTCCTCCATATGCTCATCGGTCCGCTCGGCGTCGGACGACCCCTTCCGGGGCGCACCCACCAGAAACGCCCGCTCGACGGGGAGTTCGATCTCTATGAGATCTTTGATTTCCCGGACTCCTTGAAATCCCGACCGCAAGGCAACGCGGAACGCGGAACGCGGAATGGGGAACCGACGCTCGTGTTTCGGTTCCGCGTTCCGACTTCCGACTTCCGCGTCCTAGTCAAAGTGTTTCCCCTCACACAACACCTCCGCAATTCTCTCTCCGGCTTTCCCATCCCACCGCTCGATTCGCGGAGGAGTCCGGGGAGCGGCTGACCCCGGGGCCATGCCCCGGGGTGGAAGCGCGGCCGTTGAGGCGCTGACAATGTCGTCCGGCTTGATCAACCGGTTGGTGCCTTCTTTCACCGTGATCGGCCGCTCCGTGTTCGGGCGCACCGTCAGACAGGGCACGCCGAGGAAGGTGGTCTCCTCCTGCACCCCACCGGAATCGGTCACGACCAGCGCCGCGGACTCGGTCAACGACAGCATTTCCAGATAGGGTACCGGATCAACGAGCCGAACGTTCCCCAAGCGCTGCGTCTCTGCCAGGCGCTGACGCGTGCGCGGATGACACGGAAAGATGACAGGCCGCTCCTCTGCGAGCCCCGCCAGCCCATCGCAGATGACCGCGAGGGTCGGCGGATCGTCCACGTTGCCCGGACGGTGGAGCGTCACCAGGACGAACCCGCGCTCCGGCAGCCCCAACTTGGCCGCGGCTCCCTTGGCGCGCCCGCGCAAGGCGATCAGCGTGTCGATCATCACGTTTCCGACGAACTGGATCCGCTCGTCGGGAATCCCTTCTCCCTTCAAGGTCGCGATGGCGTCCCGGGATGGGGTCAGGAGCAGGTCAGCGAGGTGATCGGCGACCATCCGGTTGTGCTCCTCCGGCATGGTCCGGTCGTAGCTCCGGAGCCCCGCTTCCACGTGCGCGGTCTTGATCCCGAGCTTCACCGCCACCAGGGCCGCGGCCGCCGTCGAATTCACGTCGCCGTACACGAGCACCCAGTCGGGCTTCAGCTCGAGGCAGGTGCCCTCGAACCGGTCCATCACCGCCGCTGTCTGCTTGGCGTGACTCCCCGAACCCACCTCGAGGTTGACCTAGGGTGCCGGGATCTCGAGCTCCTGGAAAAAGCTCTCCGACATCAGGGCGTCGTAGTGCTGGCCGGTGTGGACGATCAGGTGTTCCACCCCCGGGCGCTTGGCCAGGGCATGGGCGACGGGAGCGAGCTTCACGAAGTTGGGGCGGGCACCGACGACCGACACCACCCTCATGCGGACGCCGTTAACCCCGCGGCCATGCCGCGGGGTTCCCCGGGCGTCAGCCCGGGGTGGATGGCAACCGACGACGTTCTTTTCAGTGGGCGATCACTTCGCGGAGAAGAGCTTGATGACGGCGTACAACGAGAGAGGAATCCCCAGCGCGTACGAGAGCGTCTGCACCACCGAGAAGGCGCTCGTCGTGCCGCCCGGCACGTCGATGCGGTCGCCCGAGCGGATGCCCAGCTGGTCGAGGGTCCGGCCATCCGACATCGCCTTCTGGAGCGCAACGGCACTCCAAATGACTTTCCCATCGCGCGCTATGGTCGTGCCGAGGAGATTGGCGTCGGCCGACGGACCGGCGGCGTACTGAGTGATCACCTGCGTCAGCGAAAGACCCGCCGGCGCGGTGAAGAACCCCGGCCGGATCACCTTGCCGAACGCCGACATCGGGATCAGCGACTGTGCCTGGACGACCGGATTTCTTAGGTATGTCGAGATGTACTTCCGGGTGTACGGCTCGAGATCGGACCGGAGCACGCCCGTCAGCGGCATGGTGCCCACGATGGGGAGCACGATGTCCCGGTCCGGCCCCACGGTGAACGTGTCGCCCTTCATCTGTTCTTCGCCCGCGACCTTGACGTAGATCCGGTCGCCGGGACGGAAATCGCCGAGCGCCAGGCGCCGGTCGATGGCCGCCGCCTCGGCGGACGCCTGGCCCCGCAGGCGATTGCTGTAGGCCGGAGACTGGGCGGCGAGGAGCAGCCGGCTCTTGAGGTGTTCGAGCCCGTCCCGGGTGGCCTGGACCCGCTCGGGGTCCCAGTCGGCGGGTCCTTGCGCGACGGCGCCGCGTCCGGCCAATAGGGCCAGCGCGGCGCCGATGAGAACGTGAGCCTTCCGCATGGACCGAATCTACTCGACCGTCACGCTCTTCGCCAAATTTCTCGGCCGGTCGACGTCACAGCCCCGCAACACGGCGACATGATAGGCCAGGAGCTGCAACGGAATGACGGTCAGGATGGGCGACAGCAGCGGTGCCGTCACCGGCACGGCCAGCTGGTGCTCGACCAGCCCTGACAAGTCCCCATTCCCCTGGCTCGTGATCGCCACGATCCGGCCTCCCCGGGCCCGGACCTCCTGCATGTTGGAGAGCACCTTCTGGTACACGGCGTCATGCGGCGCCACGAAGATCACCGGCATGTTCTCGTCGATCAGAGCGATGGGGCCATGCTTCATCTCGGCCGCTGGATACCCCTCGGCGTGGATGTAGCTGATCTCCTTGAGCTTCAGCGCGCCTTCGAGGGCAACCGGGAAATTGACTCCCCGGCCCAGGTAGAGGGCGTTCCGCTCCTCGACGAACCGTTCGGCCAGGGCACGGATCGTCCCGTCCAGCTGCAGGGTCTGATCCACCAGCTTGGGGAGCTGGGACAGCTTGCAGACGAAGTCCCGCCCCGCCTCGAGGGACAGGCCCCGCTGCCGGCCGAGGTACAACCCCAGAAGGGCGAGCGCCACGATCTGGGAGGTGAACGCCTTGGTCGATGCCACGCCGATTTCCGGCCCGGCGTGCAGGTAGATCCCGCCATCCGATTCCCGGGCGATGGTGGACCCGACCACGTTGACGATCCCGACCACGCGGGCGCCCGCGGCGCGTGCCGCCCGCATCGCTTCGAGCGTGTCGGCGGTCTCCCCGGACTGCGAAATGGCGATGGCCAGCGTGCCGGGGGACGGAATCTGCTTCCGGTACCGGTACTCCGACGCGTACTCCACGTCCACCGGAATCCCGGCCAGCTCTTCAATGAGGTGGCGCCCGACCAGCCCGGAGTGCCAGCTGGTGCCGCAGGCGACGATCACGATGCGCCGGATCTCCTGACAGGCGTCGGTATCGAGGTTGAGGCCGTTCAGCCGTGCGGTCCCTTCGGACAGGAGGAGCCGGCCGCGCAGAGTGCTCTCGACCGTCTGCGGCTGCTCGTGAATCTCCTTGAGCATGAAGTGGTCGTACCCGCCCTGCTCGATGGCCTCGAGGTCCCACGACAGCTCGTCGACACTGCGCAGCTGCACATGCGACTCGGCGTCGATGATGTGGTACTCGCCGGGCATGAGGATCGCGATGTCCCCGTCGTCGAGATACACGACCGACCGCGTGTGCTCGAGCACGGCCGACGCGTCCGAGGCGATGAACAGCTCGTTCTCGCCGATGCCGAGCAGGACCGGCGACCCACGTCGCGCGGCGACGACCTTGCCGGGCTCTTCCGAGGTCATCACGGCCAGGCCATACGTGCCCTCGACCAGCGCCAGCGCCGAGATGACCCGCTCTTCCAACGTGTTGCCTTCGGCGTCTTCGATCAGGTGCGCGAGGGTCTCGGTGTCCGTTTCGGTGCGGAAGTGATGGCCGTCGCGTTCGAGCCGGGAGCGGAGCGCCGGCGCGTTTTCGATGATGCCGTTGTGCACCAGTGCGATCTTGCCGGCGCAGTCGATGTGCGGATGCGCGTTCTGGGTATTGGGGGCCCCGTGCGTTGCCCAGCGCGTGTGCGCGATCCCGGACGTGCCGTGAACCGGTTCGGCATTGATGAGCTGCCGCAGCCCGGCGACGCGGCCCACCAACTTGCGGGTCACGACCCCCTTGCCGTTCTGAATGGCGATCCCGGCGGAGTCGTAGCCGCGGTACTCGAGTCGCGAGAGCCCTTCGAGGAGAATCGGCGCCGCTTCACGCGGTCCTACGTACCCCACGATGCCGCACATCAGGCGCCTCCTCGTAACAGAGAACCCACGGCGAGCACGGGACGGCCCTCGGGTGCGAGACCAAAACGGGAAAGACCGGCGAGCGTGGACAAGAGGCGTCCAGTTGAGTCGGGGGTTGGGAGCAGACGGCCGCAAGACGTGCACACCAAGATGCGAAGCCGTTCGACGCGAGGGTCGCGACGCGTCGTCGCGCGGGTCCCACGCCGTCCGTTCGTTTGGCAATCGCTGCAGGTCATCCGGACTCCTCCCAGGTGATTGCCTAGAGGTAATAACAAGTTTGGGACCGAATCGTACCGCGGGTTGAACGTGCGGCTAACGACACACTCCGCAAGACGTTAGGATCAACTGAACGACCCGCGCGGAGTGGCGCCACCGCGTCAGTTGCCGGGGGGACTTGTGGTACAACTGCAGCGTATGCGCAAAACTCTCAGGATTTCTCGGCGTGCTAACACATTATTCCGTAGGACGTTACGTTTCTTCGCCCTCTCGCACGACTCGTGCAGATGTTGTCAGAAGAAGCAACGATCTGTAACATGTTGCCGCCCTAGACCAAAAGGAAGTTTCGGTGACGCCTACGACGCCCGCAGGCCGACCCCCGCTTGCGCTCATCGGTAGCGACCAGGAGTGGTCTATCCGGTCCATCGAGAGCATTCTGGGTCCCCACGGATACGCCGTCCTCCGTGCCTACAACGGCAAAGAAGTGCTCGAGCGCGCGCAGGCGGGCCAACCCGACGTCGTCATTCTCGACCTGCGCCTCCCCGACCAGGATGGCCGCGCGGTCTGCCGCAGCTTGCGCGAGCAGCGCCTCGTGACGCCGGCGACACCGATCCTGATGATTTCCGCGGGACATCCTGCCAAAGCCGACCGCCTGAAAGCCCTGCAGGCCGGCGCGTGGGAAGTCCTGTCGCTCCCGCTCGACGCGGAAGAATTCCTGCTCAAGCTGCAAGCGTTCGTGCATGCGAAGACCGAGTCCGATGCCCTGCGCGAAGAGGGCCTGGTGGACCGCACCACCGGCTTCTACTCGGTGCGCGGACTGGCCCGGCGCGCCCGGGAAGTCGGCGCGGAGGCCTTCCGCCGGAAGACGGGGTTGGCCTGTGTCGTGATCGGGGTCGACGCCGTCGGGGCGGACGGCGCCGAAAGCGCCACCGACAACTCGGCCTTGGCCGAGGCGCTCGAGATTGTCGCGCACGCCTTCCAGCTGACCGCCCGCTCGTCCGACGTGATCGGACGCCTGGGCCGTTCGGAGTTCGCCGTCATCGCCCCCGCCACCGACGCCGACGGGGCGATGCGGCTCGCGGAGCGTCTCGCCGAGTCCGTCGCGAACCGCCAGTCCCCGCCGGGCGCGCGCGTGTCCGCGGTGAAGGTCCGCGCGGGCTTCGAGGGCGTCGCAGACCTCCACGCCACGCCGGTCGAGCCCGTCGACCTCCTGGTGCGCGCGACGGCGGCCCTGCGCCAGGTGCGGACCAACGAGAGCGCGGGTCCCTTTCAGCGGTATGATCCGGGAGCGGCTTCCGCCAACTGAAAACCCCGGGGCGTGGCCCCGGGGTTAACCCCAGGGCCGTGCCCTGGGGTTCAAGAATGCCCCGCCGGCGTCGCGATCTGCCGCGGATCCTTCCCCGCCTTCCGCTCTTCCTCCGCCTCGTAGCCTGCCAGGTAGCCGTAGTAGCGGTACACGCCTTCCGGCTTCACGTCGTTCAGCACCGCGCCGAGAATCCGGACCGGGAGCCGGTCCATCATCTCGAGCTTGGCGCGCGCGAGCTGACGGTCGGTCGCCCCGGTGCGCAGCACCACCGCCAGGTTGCCGGTCAGGGTCGCGAGCAGGAACGGATCGACGGCGGCGCCGAGGGGCGGGCTGTCGATGAGAATGACCTGGTAGTTGGCGCGGAGGCCGAGCACCAGCTCCCGCATGGCCGGCGTCCCCAGCAGCTCGGGTGCGGTCTGCTTGCGGGTGCCGCCGCCGATGAACCAGAGCTGCGGGTACGGCGTCGTCTGAATGACGCCTTCGCGGGTGGCGGTACCGCTCAAGTAGTCGGTCAGGCCCGGGGTCCGCACGCCCTTCAACACGCG
The DNA here is from genome assembly GCA_036270745.1 of Gemmatimonadales bacterium. GTDB lineage: Bacteria > Gemmatimonadota > Gemmatimonadetes > Gemmatimonadales > GWC2-71-9 > 40CM-2-70-7. The sequence continues at coordinate 7,252 of DATBBZ010000261.1, forward strand.
GTGGAGTCCGCCGCGCCGCAGGTCGCCGTCGATCAGCAACGTCTTGAATCCGGCGTCGGCGAACGCGATCGCCAGATTCGAAGACAGGAAGGACTTCCCGTCCCCCGACCCCGGCGACGAAATGGTCAGGAGCAGCGGCCCCGCCGCGCCGTGGGCGTGCGAGAGGTTGAGCCGGATCGACCGCAGGGACTCGATGACGTGCGCCATCTCGTCCGAGTTGGAGCCGACACCCTTCGCCACCCGCGGCAACGTACCGAGGATGGGGAGCCCCAGCTCGGTGGTGACCTGGGCGGGATAGCGAACCCGCGGGTCCATCCGGTCGAGGAGGATGGCGCCGGCCAGGCCCAGGCCGAGCCCGGCCACGAATCCCATGGCGAGGATCTTGGAAGCGGAGTCCGACATCGGCGCCCGCGGCACCATGGCGCGATCCAGGGGGCGGATGTCCGGCGTGGTGGACAGCTCGGCCAAACGGTTCTGTTCGTAGCTCTGCTGCAGGCTCGTGTACAGATTCGCCGCGATGATCTGGGCCCGCGAGAGCCGCTGCTCCTCGATGGTCCGGGTGGGGATCTGCTGGAGGTCGGTGGCCGACTGCCCCAGCTCGTTGTCGAGGGTCTTCGCCCGCGAGTCCATGTTGGAGACCAGGCTCAGCGCGAGCTGCGGGATCGTCCGGCGTTCGAGCGAATCCACTTCCCCGGCGGCCGCCGCCACCATCGGCGTGGCGTCCGTGTATCGGGTCCTGAGACCCCGGAGATTCGCCTCCTTGTTGGTGAGGTCGGTCAGTGCGGACTTGAGCTCGGTCGAGTTGTTGACCGAGGGGATCACCATCATCGCGTCGACGGAGACTCCCGAATCGGAAACGCTGTTCAGGACGCGCATGATCGAGGCCCGGTCGGACCGCAGCTGCTCCCGCTCGATTTTCTTCCTGAAGTAACTATCGTAGGCGGGATTCGTCGTCATCTGGATGCCGCCGGCGATCGGCGCGCCCTGATCCGACGGCAACGTCGCCGTGTGCACCCGGAACGATTCCAACGAGTTCTCGGCGCTCGTCAGGTTCGACTGCGCCTTGGTAAGCTGATCCTCCAGGATCTTGGTCAGCTCGGTCAGCTTCGCCTTCTTCAAATCGGCGGCGACTTCCACCTCGCGGTCCACGATGGCGTTGATGATGTTCGCCGCCCGAACCGGGTCGGAGCCCGTGTACGAGACGGTCATGAAATTGCCACCCTCGTCCATGTCGACGTGGACGGTGTTCGCGATCTGCGTGGCGACGTCCCGCGGCATGCTCAGCGTGAACGCGATGGTCTTGCCCGGACGAAACAGCGCGGCGGGGGGCGCCCACTGGAGCCCGATCAAGGTACCGATCGAATCGCCTGCCTGGCCATGCTGCACCACGTCGCCGGCGTCAGTGGAGAGCGTGAACTGTTGCCCGCTCTCACCCATCGCGAGTTTGTACTTCCCCGGGCGGAGGCGGTCGGCGATGCCAATCCCGTTGAAGATCATCGTGTCGGTGCCGGGCGCGGGCGTGAGATACAGGTGCGCGCGCCGCACCGCCTCGTCGAGCACGATGAACGAACGGAGCAGATTGACGAACCCGCCTGACGGCAGCAGATCCCCGGCCTGAATCGGGCCGCTCCGCTGGGAGCCGGAACCCGCACCCTCCGCCTGGATCCAGATCGTGCCTTTGGCGACGTACTTGGGTGGGATGACCTTGGTCACCCCGAAGGCCCCCACGAGGGAGACCACCGTCACCAGGGCGACCAGCCAGCTGTAGCGCTTGACGGCAGCCAGATAGCGGGAAAGGTCGACCCCACCCGCGTCGGACTGACTCCCGAACGGGTCGATGCCCGGCGCCGGGGTAAACCGCTGCGCCGACGCCAGGGCGTTGGGGCTGGAGGGCGGCTGATCCTGCGGAACCAGCTCGTTGGACATGTGTCCGTTGTCTTCCGGGAAGTCGATGGGGTTCACAAAGTATAAGCCAAGTGCAAAGCCGATACCGACGTCCGTTGAGGCGTTCCGTGACTGACCCGGTACCCGCCAACTGTTGCATCCTTGCAACGAGTACACCATTATTGTGCCCCGGCGGCGACAGTCCCTTGACGACCGCCCGCGACCATTTCCCTAAGGAAGGCCCTCAGTTCTGCGTACCCCAGGTACTCCCGGACGGAGCCGCGCCACCACCGCCGGCGCCGCCCCGG
>DATBBZ010000262.1:0-2243 GCA_036270745.1 Gemmatimonadales bacterium
TGCCCCAGAATCAGGGGGCCCCACGACAGCACGTAGTCGATGTACCTGCCACCGTCGACATCCTCCACCATGGCCCCCGCGCCTCGAGCGAGAAACAGCGGGTGCCCACCGACGGCGCGAAAGGCCCGGACCGGCGAGTTGACGCCGCCGGGAAAGAGCGCCTGAGCCTCCTGAAAGAGTGCCGCCGAGCGCGAAGCGGTCACGCGGGAATGCGGAGGGCGCCCAGCACGGCATCGGCCGCGGCCCACCCCGAAGCGATGCAGTCAGGGATGCCCACCCCCCGGTACGACGCGCCCGCCAGATGGAGCCCCGGGATGCGACGCACCTGGGCCGCGATCCGCTCCACGCGCTCGAGGTGTCCGATGACGTACTGGGGAAGTCCGCGCGGCCACCGGAAGACGCGACCCAGGACCGGCTCTCCCTCGACGCCACACACCTGCGCCAGTTCTTCGCGCGCCTCGGCGATCAGCACGTCGTCGGATTCGTCCACCCACCCTTCGTCTCCCGAGCGGCCGAGGAAGACGCGCGCCAGTGCCGCACCGGCCGGAGCTCTCCCCCGGTATTTGTTGGACGCCCACGTCACCGCGACGACGGGTCCACCTTCGGCACGGGGGCAGACGTATCCCGTTCCGCGGAATGCCGGCGCGTCCCGGTACGCCAGCGTGACGGTCGCGGAGGAGACAAACGGGATGCGCGACAACTCAATGGAAAGCGAAGGACTCAAGTCCTCAACCAGTTCGGCGCTGACGAACGCCGGCGTGGCAAGAATGACGTGGTCGGCACCCGCCACCGCCCCGTCGGCACAACTTATCCGGAACCCCTCACCTCCCGTGGAAATGCTCACGACGCCCTCGCCCAGTCGCAGCGTGGAGGGGGGCAGCCGGGCCACCGTGGAGCGGACGAGCTGCTCCATTCCGTCCGGGAAGGAGAGGAAGCCGCCGCGTTCCCCCTGCGACGTACCCCCCCCGGTCCGCCAGGTCGACCGCAGCACGCCGCCACCTTCGCGCTCGGCCCGGGCGAGCTGCGGGAAGGTCGCGGAGAGTGAGAGTTGCGCACCATCGCCGGCGTAGACGCCCGAGAGCAGCGGCTCGACGACCCAGCGGTACGCCTCCGCGCCGAACCGGCGCGACGCGAATTGGGCGATGCTCTCATCTCCGCCACCGGTACGTCCCCGCACGAACGCTTCGAGTCCCGCGCGGATGCGCCCCGCGGGAGTCAGCAGCCGCGTCGTCAGAAGGGGGCCGAGCCGGGAGGGCACGAGACCCGTGATGCCCTCCGGGAGTGGATGGAGCCGGCCTCCCCGTTTCACAAATGTGCCGCGGTGCGCGGAGTCGGTGCCGTGGAGGAGCCCGTCGATGCCCAGGGTCCGGGCCAGTGCCATCCCTCCGGGCTTGGACGAGAGGAAACAGTCGGGACCGCCCTCCACCAGAAACCCGCCCACCGATTGACTGACGATCTTGCCGCCGGGACGGTGGTCACGCTCGAGGACCGCGCAGGGAATGTCCGCGGCGGTCAATCGCTGGGCGGCAGCCAGCCCCGCGATCCCGCCGCCGACGATCACGACCTGGCTCACGACCAACCCTCGCGGCGCACGGCCTCGAGCACCCGGTCCGCGAGCCCCGACATCATGAGGGCATCGTCGTTCACCATGCCCGCGCGCTCGAGATGCACGCCGAGCCCCCCCGCCTGCCGCCTCAGCTCCACATCGAGGTCGAACAGCACCTCCACGTGCTCGCAGGTGAACCCGATGGGTGCCACGACGACGTTCCGCTCCCCGGCCTCTGCCAGCTGGGCGAGCACCGTGCCGACATCCGGGCCCAGCCACGGGTCCGGCGTCAGCGCCGCCGATTGGAAGGCGAAGTGGTGCCGGAGGCCATCCCCCATCCGCTCCACGACGGCGCGCATGGACTCGAGTAGTTGCCCGGGATAGGGATCTCCCATCTCGACCAGGCGTTGCGGGAGGCTGTGCGCCGAAAAGATCACCGGTACGTGAGCGCGGGCTCCGGCAGGGAATCGTGCGAGGGCGTCTCGCACTCGATCGGCCACGGCCGTGATGTAGCCGGGCAACAGGTGCCAGTCTCGAATGCCGACGAATGCGAGCGACCCGCGATCCTCCAGGACCTTCTGGAAGTAGAGCCCGACCGACATCTGCGAGTAATGCGGTGCCATCACCAGTCCAATGACCCGGCCCACTCCGCGGTTCCGCAGCTCATCGAGGCCCGTCGCGATCCGGGGCTGCCAGT
>DATBBZ010000263.1:0-6753 GCA_036270745.1 Gemmatimonadales bacterium
TTACGTCATCCTCGAGCTCCTGAACGCACTTGGTGGCCTGCTTAGCAGCCATGTGACGGCGCAGATTCACCACTTCTCGCACTACGCGGTGGCCTGGTAAGCGGACGAACATGATTCCCGCTTCGCCGCTCGGCGGATCTCCCGTGCGGTCGCTCACCGGCTCCAGACGGGCGAGCGACATCCTGCACGAGGCCCGCGCCCAGGAACGGGCGGGGTGCATGCCGGAGGCGCTGTCGAGCTACGAAGAGGCGATTACGATCGCCGAGCGGGCGGGAGAAGAGCGGGTGCTGGCCGAAGCGTTGCGGCGGATGGCGATCGTCCAGTATCGCCGCAACGCGGTCGACGACGCGCGGGCGCTGTGCCACCGCAGTGTGGAGGTGGCACAGCGCATCGCGGACTCTCTGCTCGTCGCCGAAGCGCTGAACACGCTGGGCGTGCTGGACCTCCAGGCCGGCCGCCTCGAAGACGCGGACAAGACGTTCCGGAAAGCGTTGGCCGAGGGGGGCGTGAGCCGCGAGCTCAGGGCCCGGGCGGAGCAGAACCTGGGCATTCTCGCCAACATCCGCGGCGACCTCACCGAAGCGATCACCCACTATCAGGGGTCCCTCGACGCCTACCGCGCCTGCGGGGATGAGCATGGTTGCGCCATCGCCTACCACAACCTGGGAATGGTGAGCGCGGACCAGAAGCTCTACGACGCGGCCAACCAGTATTTCAACCAGAGCCTGGGTGTGGCGGAGCGGACCGGCGAGGTGGAGCTGCAGGGCCACTGCCTGGTCAATCACGCCGACGTCCATGCCGAGCGGCAGGAGTTCGAGGACGCGCGCCGCAAGGCCGAAGCTGCGCTGGTGCTCTTCGATCAGCTGGGAGACAAGGGCTCCAAGTCCACGGCCTATCGGGTGCTGGGGATGGTGTACCGGGACACCGGGAAGGCGCAGCTGGCGGAATCCCGTCTCAAGTCGGCCATCGACCTGGCGGCGGGCGTCGGGTACGTGCTGTCGGAAGCCGAGTCCACGCGCGAGCTGGCGATCCTGTACCAGGGCATGGGGCGCAACCAGGAGGCCCTGACCCTCCTCAATAAGTCTTATCGGCTCTTTTCCCGCCTCAATGCCCGGGTCGACCTCGTCAACGTCGGCGGCAAGGTCGCGGATCTCGAAGGCACCTATCTCGCGGTCGTGAAGGACTGGGGTCAGTCGATCGAGTCGAGCGACACCTACACCTACGGCCACTGCGAGCGGGTGGCGAGCTACGCGTCAGCGGTCGGGCGTGCGGCAGGGTTGGACGAGATCGCCCTGACCACCATTCGGCTGGGCGCCTACCTGCATGACCTGGGCAAGGTGAAGGTCCCGCACGAGGTGCTGAACAAGCCGGGCAAGCTCACCGATGAAGAGTTCGACCTCGTGAAGATGCACCCGGTTTGGGGCGTGGAGCTCCTGGCCCCGGTGGAGTTCCCGTGGGACCTGAAGCCCATCATCCGCTGGCACCATGAGCGGTACGACGGCACGGGCTATCCGGACCGCCTGAAGGGCGATGAGTTCCCCGTCGCCGCTCAGGTCGTCGGCATCGTGGACGTCTACGACGCCCTGACCACGGACCGTCCCTACCGCCCCGGCCTGTCGCACGAGGCCGCGCTGGCGGAGGTCACCCGGTGCAAGCACTGGTGGTCGCCGCGCGTCTTCGACGCCTTCCTCGCCGCACTCCCCGAAATCCGGGAAGCCTCGAAAAAAAAACTTGAGTTGATCGCCGCCGCGTAATCGACGTTTCGTCCGCCACAAAAGCGTCCCGGTACCGCCCGGGCTAGGATGAGTCACCTCCAGCCGGCACGGAACCCGTGACCATCGCCTGCTTCATCCGGTACGAAATCGACCCCTTCCAGACCGAGGCCTTCGCGCAGTACGCCGGCGTCTGGCTCACCGCCATCCCCCGTCTGGGCGGCAACCTCCTCGGGTACTTCCTGCCCCACGAGGGCACCAACAACGTGGCCTGGGGCATCGTCGCCTTCGATTCGTTGGCGTTGTACGAAGCCTACCGGGCGCGCATCCGCGCCGATCCCGACGCTCGCGCCAACTTCGCGCTCGCGCACGACCGACGGCTGATTCTGCGCGAGGAACGGACGTTCCTTCGTGTCGTGGAGCCGATAGCTTGAAGGCTCACTTCGGAGGCCCAATGACGCGCGCCCTCGCTTACGTATTGACGGCTCTGACGGCCGCCACCCTGTCTGCCCAGCAACCCTCGCTGGTCACTACCTACACGGCCGACGCGGACCGTATCGTCGCGGCCGCGCAGAGCGACTCGAGCGCCTGGCGCCGGCTGGCCGAGCTCACCGACACCTTCGGTAACCGAATCTCGGGGTCGACCAACCTCGAACGCGCCATCGACTGGGTGTTGGCCGAGATGAAGCAGGACGGCCTGGCGAACGTCCACGGGGAGCCCGTGCTGGTGCCGCACTGGGTGCGGGGCGCGGAGTCGGCGGAGCTGGTCTCGCCGCGCCGGGTCCGTCTCCACATGCTGGGGCTCGGCAACAGCGTGGGGACCCCCGCGGCCGGCATCACCGCCCCGGTGCTCGTGGTGACGAGCTTCGACGACCTCCAGAAACACGCGGAGCAGGCGAAAGGGAAGATCGTCCTCTATGACGTGGTGTTTCCACAGGAGGGCGACCCCTTCTTCAACTACGGGAACGTGGTGGCGTACCGGGTGGCGGGGGCGATCCAGGCGGCCAAGGTCGGCGCGGTGGCCAGCCTCATTCGCTCCGTGGCCTCCGGCTCGATGCAGAGCCCGCACACCGGGGTGATGGTCTACGACTCCGCCACGAAGAAGATCCCGCACGCGGCGCTCTCCGTCGAAGACGCCGAGATGCTGCACCGGATGCAGGACCGCGGGCAGAAGGTCCTGCTGACGCTCAAGATGCAGGCCCATACCCTCCCGCAGGCCCTCTCCCGCAACGTCGTCGCGGAACTGACCGGACGCGAAAAGCCCGACGAAGTCGTGGTCCTCGGCGGCCACATCGATTCGTGGGACGTGGGTGAGGGCGCCATCGATGACGGCGGCGGCGCGGTCGCCGCGTGGGAAGCGGTGCGGCTCCTGCAACGCCTCGGCTTCCATCCCCGGCGCACCGTGCGCGTGGTGCTCTGGACCACGGAGGAGTTCGGGGGCGTGGGAGGCGCCGCCTACGCCAAAGCGCACGCGGCCGACCTGCCCCGGCACGTCCTGGGACTCGAGTCGGACAACGGCACCTTCGACCCCCGGGGCTTCATGTACAACGGCACGCCTGCAAACCTGCCCTTCGTGGCCCAGCTGGACTCCTTGCTCGGGGGACTCGGCGCCTTCCACAGTGACACCGGGTTCGCCGAAACCGACGTCGCCCCCCTGGGCCAGCATGGCGTTCCTCTGCTCGGCCTCAAGGTCGAGCCGTCGCGGTACTTCTGGTATCACCACACCGACGCCGACATGATGGACAAGATCGACCCGAGGGAGTTGGCCCGCTGTGTGGCCGCCATGGCGGTGGCGGTCTACGTCGCCGCCGACGCTCCGGAGGCGCTCGTGCATGGCCCCGACTCGGGGCGCTGACGAAACGTTTGCCGGAGCGTTCCGGATAGGCTGCGGAGGACACCCCAGGTGATGTTCTTGACCCAACTCCGACTAGGGGGGTCAGATGCGAATGCGAATGGCGGGAGTCGTGGCGGCCGCGATGGTGTTCGCGAGCGGCGCGGGGAGAGCGCAGGTGCTCGACCATCCCCACGCGAACTTTCTGTTCTTCCGCTTTGCCAGCCACACGTCGCTGGCGCTGTACGCTTCCTATGGGGACGGCAACACGCTCCTCGTCGCCGGCATGATTCAGAATCCGAGAAGCGGATACCACGAGATCGACGGCGCCATCGGGCGGGTGGTGAACGTCGGGGCGAGTTTCTCGAACGTGGTCGCCGTCGGGGTCGTCAGCGCGAGTGACAGCTGGTACGCGCCCCTCTACTGGCTGCCCGTGTACACGGTGGGCCGCCTGCACCTCAACGGCTCGCTCGAGTACTACGAGCCGCTTCAGCATCAGGGGGCGAGACAACTCGACGTGAATCCACTCACCGCCATGGTCCGCACCGTCGGGTCGCTGCAGGTCGGCGCCGCCTATCTCCTCTATACGCAGGTGGCGAGTGTCCCCACCCACGAATGGGGACCAGCGGCGCGGCTTCCGGTGCCGAACGGGACAGTGCAATTGGAGTGGTTGTTGCGGCCGCGGTCGGGAGCGACTGACCTCCGGCTGACGTTTCAGTCGAACTAGTTGGGGCGAGCGACCCCGGGGTTAATGATCCGGCAGCCCTCGGTTAGCGGCCGAACAGGCCCCGGCACCAGCGGGTCATGCGGTGCGGCCAAGCAGGCCGGTCGAGGGACTCGATCAGCGCCTGCCGAAACGCCTCCGCCGTCGGCCACCGCCGGGACGGGCTCCGTCGGAGCGCGCGGTCGATCGCGGCCGCGAGGCGTTCCGGCACATCCGGCGCGCGGTCGAGCAGGGGTGGGACGTCCAGGGTGGCGCGTTGGGCGATCTGCGCCATCGGGGAGCCGCCACGGAAGGGGAGCTCGCCGGCCAGCGCGAGATACGACACCAGCCCCAGCGAATAGATGTCACTGCGATGGTCGGCATCCCAGGCACCGAGCGCCTGTTCCGGTGACATGAATTCGGGGGTCCCGAACCGTCGGGTGGCCTCGGCCCGTGAGTGCTCGGACGTCCGCAGGGTCGCAATCCCGAAATCGGTGATGAAGGGCCACTGATCGTCGGCGTGGAGCAGAATGTTGGCGGGCTTCACGTCCCGGTGCACCACGCCCCGCTGATGCATGAGTGAAAGCGCGTCCGCGATGGGCGCCAGGAGCCGGACGGTCGTCCTGGGATCGAGCCGGATTCCACGCGACAGGCGGGTGGCGAGCGAGTCCCCCGGAACGTAGCGCATTACGGCGACCGCCGTTTCGCCTCGGAGGATGAACTCGTAGCAGGGAACGATGTTGGGGTGATTGAGACGGCCCGCGATCAGCGCCTCGCGCCGGAAGCGCTCGCGATCTTCCACCGAGGCGGCCAACCCGGGGCGCAGGACCTTGAGCGCCACCCGGCGCGACTCCAGCCGGTCCCACCCCAAAAACACGCGGCTCATCCCGCCCTGGCCCAGCTCGCGCACGACGTCGTAGCGGTGCCCCAGCGCTTCCGTCAGCCGGGCACGCTCGTAGGAGAGTCGTCCTGTTTCGAGAATCGCGAGCCGTGGAGCTGCCACAACCGTCCTTTGGAAAACTTGGAGCTACTCAGACTTAGGCAGGCTGCGTGCCGCCGTCGGTGCCTCATAACTCATTATATCACAGCGTGATGGATGACCTGTCGGGGCGGGCGCTGTGTCGGTCGCGGGATTTATCGTCCCGCAACCGGACAGCCTTCATCACCGTTTCTTAGATGCCGGCCGGCGGAGGACGGTTGCGGCAAAAAAAGGGAGTCCCGTGAGGGACTCCCCAGGCAACGGAATGGAAAGCCTACCTAGTGGTGCTCACCGGCCCGAATCAGCCTCGAACCGGATGAAGAGCGCCAGCACTTCTGTCGTAGTGACGGGCTTGCCTGCGCCCTCAGTCCGAACGTGGAGGGCCGTGTCGCCGAGTGCCTGCGCGACGGCACTCAGGTTCAGGAGGCCGCCGTCCAGGGTGATGAAGTGTGTGGAATCCGTCACGTCGATCACCAAGCCGTCGTCCAGAGTGACTTTGCCCGCCATGGTGTCGGCCGTCATGACCCTGCCTTCGAAACCGACGACCATCGGCTCGAATTCGTGGAAATCCCGGATCCGGAACCGGACTTCGATCGCGTCGATGGTATCGGTTCCCGCCTTGAGGCCGAAGCCCCCGGCATCGACCGTATCACCGGCGGCGAGGGCCGCCGCGACCGCCGAGAGCGTGTTGAGCGGGGTGTCGCCGTCATCGTCGCCGCGGTCGGGGTGCTCGATTTCGCCCCCCGTCGGGACCTTGATGACGGTGCTGTCGGCCAGCGTCGCGGTGCCGCCCAGCGTGTCGACGCTCTGCACGCGCCCCTCGAAGTGAACGGCGCCCATGGTATTGCGCCGGTTCGCGTCGATCCGGGTCTTGCCACCGGTCACGTCGAGCCCGATGGGGCGCCCCAGCACCGTCAGGAAGGCATCGGGGGGCGGCGTGCTGTTGGTCGCGAGATTCGCCGCCGTGACGTTCATCTCGATGGTCGGCCGGTCGGCGTCGTCATCGAGGCGCAGGATCTGCGCGAAGAACGAGGAGTCGTTCGGCCCCTGCACGGCGGATGGGGGCTGACGCAGCGCCACGATCGAGGGATGATGCCCGGCCGAGAGGGCCACCTGCAAGCGGCCAATGAAACCGGCTTCGCCCATGCCCGCCGAGTCGTCCGAGTCCATACCGTCGTGCCAACCTTCGAACTTCGTGGTTGCGTCGAACGTCACCTTGATGCCGCCCAGTGAAAGAATCACGTCGGGGGTGGCGCCGGTGTCGAGCGTCTCCACCTCGCTGACGATGCGCTCGAGCTGGTTGATCTGATCGCCCTGTCGCACGCGGACGCGGCTGGCGGTAAGCGTTCCGGGAATCACCCGGATGAAGACCCGCGAAGTGCCGCTCGAAAGGATGGTGGAGAAACCGCCGAGACCAATCTGATCGGAAAAGATGTTGGGGGAGTGGCCACCCGGCGTGGTGCCGGTCATGCTGCCCGTATCGCATGCGGTGACGGACAAGGCGGCCGCTATGAGTAGCCCAGGGGCC
>DATBBZ010000264.1:0-2377 GCA_036270745.1 Gemmatimonadales bacterium
CTGTCCGCGAGGGTCGTGCCCCACGCACCGCCCCCGATCACGGCGACGCGCGTCACGGCGAGAGCTCCTTACGGGTGCGGAACCGGTTCTCCGTTCCGGCGAACAGCCGCCGGATGTTGGCGCGGTGCGAATAGACGATGAGCAGGGCCAGCCCGGCGCTCGCGATCAAGGGTGGCGCCGACCCGTGCGTCGTCAGCAGGACCAGCACCGGGAAAATCACGGCAGCCAGGATGGAGCTGAGCGACACGTACCCGGTGGCCCAGAGGCACAGGCCCCACACGGGGAGCGCGATCAGGACGGCGAGGGGTGCAAGGGCCAGGAACATCCCCGCGGCCGTGGCGACCCCCTTCCCGCCCTTGAATCCGACGTAGGGCGAAAAGATGTGGCCGAGGACCGCCGCCAATCCGAGGAAGACCGGGAAGCCGGGGGCCCCATGGGCCCAGGCGCCGAAGAGTGCCACCGGGAGGGCGCCCTTCGCGATGTCGATCAGCGCGACGGGAATGGCCCAGCGCCACCCGAGCACGCGATAGACGTTGGTCGCGCCCAGGTTCCTGCTGCCGTGCTCCCGGAGGTCGATGCCCTTGGCGAGGCGCCCGGCGACGTAGCTGGTGGGTGTCGCCCCCACCAGGTACGAGGCGGCGAGCCAGAGGAGGGCCGAGAGCACACTCACCGCCGCTCCCGCCTCTTCCGGCGGAACTTGATGTCGACGGGCGCCCCGGTGAACGCCCAGGCGTCCCGGAAGCCGTTGAGGAGGTACCGGGTGTAGGACTCGGGGATCGCTTCAGGCCGGTTCGCCACGATGGCGAAGCGCGGCGGCGCGGTCCCGATCTGCGAGGCGTAGAAGAGCCGGACCGATTCCCCCACCGGCTGGGGCGGTTGCTGGCGATCCAGCAGGGCCCCGAGGACGCGATTCACCTCCGCCGTGCCGATGCGCCGGTGCCGGGCTTCCGCTACTTCCAGGATCAGGTCCAGGACCTTGGAGACCCGCTGCTTGGTCTTGGCGGAGATATAGGCGAACGGAATGAACGCCAGGAAGGGTGCCTTTTCGATCAGCTCCTTTTGCCCTCGCACGGCGGTGTTCGAATCCTTTTCCTCGATCAGATCCCACTTGTTCACGGCGACCACCACACCCGCACCGCGCTCCCAGGCGTCGGACACGATCGTCAAATCCTGCGCGTGCATCCCATCGGCGGCGTCCACGACCAGCACGCAGACGTCGGCGCGCTCCATGGCGCGTGCGGTGCGAAGCGTGGAATAGAACTCGAGATCTTCGTTGACCTTGCTCCGCTTGCGGAGCCCTGCGGTGTCGATGAACACCAGTTGGCGTCCGTCGTGCAGCACCGGCGTGTCGATCGCGTCGCGGGTGGTGCCCGGCTCATCGGCCACCACCACGCGCTCTGCGCCGACCAGGGCGTTCACGAGGCTCGACTTACCGACGTTGGGACGTCCGACCACGGCGACGTGGACGGCATCTTCCGCCTCGAGATTCCCCTCGGCAGGCAGGAGCTCCACCACCCGGTCCAGGAGGTCCCCGCTGCTCTTCCCCACCGTTGCCGACACCGCGAACGGGTCACCGAGTCCCAGCTCATAAAAGGCAAGCGAGCGCTGGTCGTTGGGGAGATTGTCGGCTTTGTTGGCGACCAGAATCATCGGCCGCTGCACCTTTCTGAGGTAGCGCGCGATCTCCGCGTCGGCCGGGTGCACACCGTTCAACACATCCACCACGAAGAGCACGACATCACTCTCGGCCACCGCCTGCTCCACCTGCTGCCGGATGGCCCGATTCATGGAGTCGCCGGCGTCGAAGATCAGACCCCCGGTGTCCACCAGCCAGAAGCGCCGGCCATTCCATTCCGCGGGCGCGAAATGCCGGTCCCGGGTGACTCCGGCCTGCGCGTCCACGATCGCTTCCCGGCGGCCGATCAGCCGGTTGAAGAGCGTGGACTTCCCCACGTTGGGGCGCCCGATGATGGCGACGGTGGGGGCACTCACGCGGCCACCGGATCGCCGGCCAGGACGTCGGCGAAGTCGTAGGAGAGGCGAACCGGCATGGGCACATGACCCGCCAGCTCCTCCAGGCTCATGTCATCCATGAACAGCAGATTGTCGTTGACCGACTCGGCGGGCAGCAAGGCGAGATCCAGATCACGCCGGTGTTCGAGTGCCGCCCGGAAGGCCGCCCCCGGCAGCAGGCCCGCCGTCGTCACCGATGTGCCGAAGAGCGTGTTGTCCAGGACGACGATCTCGAATTCCGCGCCAGTGGCCCGTGCCAGAGGCTCGACCACCTGCGGCATCAAGGGACCCATGGCCTTGCCCGTCAACACGGCGACCTTGCGGCCGGCTTGGCCTCCGAGGCTTTCCAGCTCCGCAGCGATGC
>DATBBZ010000265.1:0-10343 GCA_036270745.1 Gemmatimonadales bacterium
CGCAAGGCTTCCAGGTGACGAGCACGGACGTGGAGCAGGGCAAGACCTTGAAGCCCGCGCAGGTATTCAATGGGATGGGCTGCACCGGCCAGAACACTTCGCCCGCGCTGAGCTGGAGCGGCGCACCAGCGGGAACGAAGAGTTTCGCGGTAACGGTCTATGATCCGGATGCCCCGACGGGTAGCGGGTGGTGGCACTGGGTGGTCTACAATATTCCGGCCACGACTACCTCGTTGCCCTCAGGCGCGGGTGACGCGTCGAAGAACCTTCTGCCGGCGGGCGCAGTGCAGGGGAATACGGATTTCGGGGCGCCAGGGTACGGCGGCGCGTGCCCCCCTCCGGGTGACAAGGCGCACCATTACTTCATCACCGTGTACGCGTTGAACGTCGACAAGATCGACGTCCCGGCCGGCGCCACCGCGGCCTACGTGGGCTTCAACCTCCACGCGCATGAAGTGGGCAAGGCGTTGCTGACGGCGACGTACGGGAGGTAGCAGCCCTCCTCCCCATCATCCCCGGGATTGCGCCCGGGGTCATGAAAACCCAGGAGAGGCTTTTCTTGGTGTACATGACCCCCGGCGCAAGCCGGTGGATTCCAGGATCCACCGGCAACCTGGCGGCCCGGCTTGGGCGGATCCCTAGTCGGCCCTTAGGGTCACATTCGGATCCACCCGAGCCGCCGCGAGCGCGGGAACGGTCGTCGCCGCGATCGCGACGGTCACCAGAACGAATGCGACGCCGCCGAACACCACCGGGTCGGTGGCGGGCTCGTTGAAGAGTAGCCCCGCCACCCACCGGCCCCCCACGATGGCGATCGCGCTGCCCAGGAGGACCCCTCCTCCCACCAGCCGCAGCGCTCCCCGCAGCACCAGGCGGACGACCTGCTCCTGTCTCGCACCCAGGGCCAGGCGCACGCCGATCTCCCGGCGCCGTTGCTCGACGCCGTACGCGATGACGCTGTAGAGCCCGACGGCGGCGAGCAGCAAGGCGAGACCGCCGAAGGCCACGAACATCGTCGCGCCGAAACGCCAGCTCTGCATCCGGGGATCCACCATCGAGCGCAGGGGCGTGGTGGTCACGTACGAAGTGCCCGGCATCAAGGTCTGGAGTCTTCGCCGCACCGGCTCCAGCGCCTCGGCCGCGTCTCCAGGGACCCGGACCAGGATCATGTTCACCGGATCTGCGTACTGGGCGAGCGGGATGTAGTAGGTGTACTCGCGAGGATTCTGGAACGAATGCAGGTGCTGATCCTCCACCACGCCCACCACTGTGGTGCACGGCACCGTGTCCGCATTGATGCGGATGCATTTCCCGAGTGGGTCCTGTCCTGGCCACAGCGCTCGGGCCATCCCGGCACTGACGACCGTGACCAATGGCGCGCCGGCGCGATCGGCGGGCTCGAATCCCCGGCCGCGAACGATAGGGGTGCCGATGGTCCGGAAATAGTCGGTGTCGCCGATCTGGAGGATGAAGTCTCCCAGGAGGTCGACGCTGTCGATCCCGGCGACTTTGAGGTACCGCCCCTCGAACGACCAGAAGGGGATGGTCGCCGCCGGGGAAGCAGATCGGATCCCGGGCATGGAGCGGGCCGCGTCGGCGACCCGGTTCTGCAGCGCGATCTCCTCCGCTGGGGTGAGCGCAACGCCGCGACGATTGAGAGTCACGAGCATCACGGGGTCGACGTCGTACCCGAGGTGCAGGCGCCGCACGTTCCACAGGCTGCGTACGAACCAACCGGCCCCGACCAGAAGAACCACCGAGAGGGCGGCCTGCAGTACGAGCAGCGCGGGACGGAGCCGGGTCGACCGTGCCCCCGAGTCCCGGGCTCCGGCGGACAGCCCCTGGGCCACGTCGGAACGAAGCGCCTGAAACAGCGGGGCGAGCCCGGTAGCGAGGGCGGCCGCGAGCGTCGCGACGAGGGTGACGGCGAGGGTGCGGGTGTCGTTCAGGATGTTGCCGCCAGTCGCTCCGGGGAGGAACAGCACGCGGATGGTCGCTCCTCCCCATTGCGCGATCGCCAGTCCGGCGATTCCGCCCAGACCGGCGAGCACCAGGCTTTCGGTCAGCAGTTGTCGGGCCAGGCGACCGCGGCTGACGCCCAGCGCGAGGCGCAGCGCAATTTCCCGGCGGCGCGTGAGGGCGCGCGCGAGGAGCAGGTTAGCGACGTTGGCGCAGGCGATCAGGAGCACGATCAGGGCCATGCCCGTCACCCACTGGACGACTGACGCTTCGGGCCCGGCCTCAGGACCCCGGTCTCGCTGCACCGGGCCCAGCACCACCGCCAGGTGTCCCGCTTCGACCCGGTGGACGTGTTCGGGGTTTCCGGGTTGCTCTCCCAGGCTCGACACCAAGAAGGCATGCGACAGTTCACTCTGGGCGGCGTCCCTGGTCACGCCGGGCGCGCGCACCGCGGCCAATCCGAGGAAGCCCCAATGGAAGTCCCGCCGGTGGTCCTCCGGGCGCAAGTTCCACGCAGCGGACATCAGCGGGAGGTAGACCGCCGGGACTTCGTCCTGGTCGAGCCCGACGAAGTTTCGCGGAGTGACGCCGATGACGGTGTACGTGAGTCGGCCTATGTGGAGGGCCTGCCCGAGCACATCGGGCCTCCCACCCAACACTGATTGCCAGTAGGCATGCCCCAGGACCGCGACGTTGGTTCCTTGAGGCGAGCTGTCTTCCTGGGTGTTGAAGAACCGGCCCAGGGCCGGCCGCGCGTCGAAGAGACCGAAGTACTCCCCCGACACTCCGGCGACCGGTACTTCCCGCGTGGCCTCGCCGTCCCCGATGGCCAGGTGCCACGTGGAGAATCCGACGATCGTCGACACCGAATGCGCGGTGCTCCGGAGATCGAAGTACCGGCCCAGCTCCGTCCAGCCCTGCGTGTAACGCTGCCGGTCCGCGGTGTGGGCGAAGTACACGCGGTTGATGTCCCCAGCGTCCCGGAGGTAGGCCGGAGTGCGGAACAGCATCCGGTCCAGCACGCCGAACATCGCGGCGTTCGCACCGATCCCCAGGGCGAGCGTGAGCACCACGCCGGCCGTGAACCCCGGGTGAGCGCGGAGGCCACGTAGTGTATAGCGCAAGTCGGCCACGACGGACTCCAGCAGCGCCGTGCCGCGCCGATCCCGGCTCTCCTCCTTCGTGTTCTCGATACCGCCGAATTCGATCGTCGCCCGCCGGCGAGCGGCGTCAGCCGGCAGCCCCAAGGCGACATACTTCGCCGTCGCCCGATCCACGTGAAAGGACAACTCCTGGTCGAGCTCGCGCTCGAGATCATCACGGCGAAAGAGGGCGCGCAAGCGGTAGCGCACGTCGGCCCAGAGCTCGGTGATCATCTAGTCCATCCGGAGAATGAGGGCGACGGCGGCGGTGAGACGCGCCCACTCGTCGGCGTCGGAGGCAAGCTGCTTCCGGCCGGCGGCAGTGAGGGCGTAGTACTTGGCTTTGCGGTTGTTGTCGGAGGTGCCCCATTCGGCTTTGATCCAGCCGCGGCGTTCGAGCCGGTGCAGGGCGGGGTACAGCGAACCCTGCGGGATCTGCACGGTGGCGTTGGAGACCTGGTGCAGGCGTTCGGAAATCGCCCAGCCGTGCATCGGCTCGAGTGAGAGGGCCTTGAGGATCAGGAGATCGAGGGTTCCCTGCGGCAGGTCCAGCCGGTCGTCGGTCATGTTCCCCTTACGCTTCTACAGGACGGACAGATTCTAGGTCTTCTCCTGTAGAAGCGCAAGGGGGGCGGGGACGCTCAGGCTTTCGCGAACCTCAAGGCGACGGAGTTGATGCAGTACCGGAGCCCGGTGGGCCGTGGCCCATCGTCGAAGACGTGCCCGAGGTGGGCGTCGCAGCGCTTGCAGGCGACCGCCGTGCGGTCCATGCCGTAAGTCAGATCGCGCGTTTCGTTGATGTTCTCCTTCGCGATCGGGGTCCAGAAACTGGGCCACCCGGTGCCCGAGTCGAACTTGGTGGCGGAGCTGAACGCAGCCGTATCGCAGCAGATACAGCGAAACACGCCCTTGTCGTGGACCTGCAGCAACGCGCCGGTGAACGGGGTTTCGGTATCGGCGTGTCGCGTCACCTCATAGGACGAGGGTGACAGGAGCGCTTTCCATTCCGCATCGGTCTTCTCGATCACCGGAACCGACACGATTGCCTTGCGGTCTCCCGCATCGGTGAACTCGACGATGGTGACGAGCTTGGGCGCTCCCGCCCCGGGCAGGGGCCGCAGCGCGGCCGAGAGCGAGGCGGCGGGCCGCCAACGCCAGGCGACGAGCCCGGCCAGCGCGGCACCGGAAGCGAGAAGAAACGACCGGCGGGATTCTGTAGGTGACATGGCTCCCTCAACGTTGAGACCCGTTCGATAGTATACACAGGTACGACACCACACCGTGACTCGGATTCGTGAGGGTTCCATGGGGTTCGCATCGACCGCACTGCTCGTGATGGATGTCCAGCCGAATATCGTGGGCCGTTACGGTTCACCGGACGACTACCTGACCCGGGTGGCGAAGGCCGTGGGGGCCGCCCGGAAAGCCGGGATCCGGGTCATCTACGTCACCGTCTCCTTCCGCGAAGGCCGTCCCGAGGTCTCCACGCGAAACAAGATGTTTGCGAGCGTCCCTCCCACGGGCTTCGTGACGGGAGATCCGTCCACCTCCGTGCATCCCGCGGTGGCCCCGGCGCCCGGAGAGATTCAGATCACCAAGCGGCGGGTGAGCGCGTTCGCGGGGAGTGATCTGGAGGTCGTCCTGCGGGCCGGGAACACCGACACGCTGATTCTCTGCGGCATTGCGACGAGTGGCGTCGTCTTGTCGACGGTCCGGCAGGCGGCGGATCTGGACTACCGGCTGGTGGTGCTCTCCGACGGGTGTCTCGATCAGGATCCCGAAGTGCATCGCGTTCTGACCGAGAAGGTGTTCCTCAGGCAGGCGGACGTGAAGACCGTGGCCGACTGGTCGCAGGAAGTGGCGACGGGGTGACGGGTCGCGCCAGCATCAAGGCGGCGACCTGATCGAGGAGCTCGTTCAAGGTCCACGGTTTCCGGAGGAAATGCATGTCGGGCGTGAGGTGGAAATCGTGGTCCGCGCCACCCGGGGACGTGTACCCGCTGGTAAAGAGGAACGTGACTTCGGCGAACCCCGCGGCCCGGGCCTCGGTATACAGCTCGCGTCCACCCATCACCGGCATGATGACATCGGTGACGACCAGGTCGATCTTCTGCCTCTGCTGCCGCAGGATCTCCAGCGCCTCCTTGCCGTTCTCCGCCGTCAGCACCACGTAGCCCGCGAGCTCCAGGGCGTGTTCCGCCACCCGGCGGACGGATCGCTCGTCCTCCGCCAGGAGAACCGTCCCCACCGCGGAGCCGACGGCCGGCGCAGTCGGTGCCGCCGCGGGCGCGGTGCCTTCACCCACTGGGACCTCGGCGGTGGATGGAAACCAGAGCGTGAAGGTCGACCCGCCTCCTGGCTTCGAGTCCACACTGACGTCGCCGCCATGCTGTCGCATCAACCCCAGGACCATCGCCAGTCCCAGCCCGGTCCCCTGGCCGACGGGCTTGGTGGTAAAGAAGGGCTCGAAGATTCGCTCCCGCACCTGCTCATCCATGCCCCGCCCCGTGTCCGTCGCTGTAATGGCGACGTAGACACCTGCCGGCAGCGCCGGATGATGCTTGCGTCTGGGAGCCAGCGTGCGCCGCCTGATGCCGAGGGTCAGACGCCCGCCCTCCGGCATCGCGTCCCGCGCGTTCGTGGCGAGGTTGACCACGATCTGACCCAACGCCACGGGGTCGGCCCGGATGAGAGGGACGCCGGGCTCCGCGTCCACGCGAATGTCGATGGTTTCCGGCAGCATGCGCCGCAGGAAGGTGATGAGCTCCGTGACCACCGCCTGGGGCGACACCGGCCGCAACGTGATGGACTCGCGCCGACCAAATGCCAGGAGCTTCCGCACCATCTCGGCGGCGCGCCGGCCACCGTCGCGGAGCTCCGCGAGCAGGGCGCGCCGCTCATGGTCGTTCTCGGGAGGCGTCTGTGCCAGGAGATCGGCGTTGCCGAGGACCACCGTGAGCAGGTTGTTGAGATCGTGGGCGATGCCCCCGGCCAGCTGACCGATCGCTTCGAGCTTCTGGGATTGCCGGAGCTCTTCTTCGAGGAGCCGCCGGCGGGCCTGTTCCCGGGTGAGGAAGACCACGCCCACGACCACCAACAGCAGACTGGTGAGTCCGATCACCGTGGCAATGACGCTCTGGGTCCAGCGCGCTGCCGCACCAAGGGTCGCGGAGAACTGGTCTTCGAGCGGGCGGAGCCGCGCGTCGACCACATCGACCCGGGCGAGGAGGCTATCGATCCGCGCGGAGGCCGGATGCCCGGACCGGACGACCTGGTGCAGGGAATCGCCCAGCGCCTGCAATTGGGCGATGTACTTGTCCCCGTCCGTCCAGATGGCGATCGCCTGGCGCATGTAGCGGAAGTGGGCGAAGCGCCGGAACAACGTCGCCATCGCGTCCACGTCGCCCGAATCGTTCCGGCCTTCGAGGAGTCCCTGGCGGACGACCGCGGGGTCGAGGTCGCGTTGCTGGAGGGCGATGCGGGCCTCGTGGTCGCCGAGGGGAATGGCGATTTCGCGGCGGTACGCGGCGAAGTCCCGTTCATCCCGGGTGGCGGCGTACCGGTGGAGGCACCGGGTGGCTTCCTTCTGCCCCTTGGACCAGAGGCCCTCACCACCGACGTACGCGCGCACGGCTGAAAGGGTGTTCAGGCCCAGCGCACTGGTCAGCACTACCACGCCGACGATCACCACCAGCAGTGCGATGCGCAGGCCGGGCCCCTGCCAGAGCGCCGAAGGGCGTGAGGGCACGGGGAGGGGAAGTCGAGGATTTACCATGAGCAGCGAATAAGGTAGGGACGACCAGCGGAGCGAGCTACTCTCGTTTCAGCGTGCTCCTGCAAGGACTTCGTAAACGTCGACCTCGCCCTTCGCGCCGACGTACACGCGGCCGGCGGCGACGGTGGGGATCGCGAACCGCGTTGCAGGACCGGCGCCGTCCCGCCGGGGATTGACCCCGCTGTTGAAGAGCTCGACGCGAACATCACTCGCATCAAAAGCGTGCAGCACCGCGGGTTTATCCTGCCCGTTCCACGTGCGCGTCTCGATGGCCCACACGATTCCCTGGCGGTCGCCATTCGCGGACACCGTAGGGGTCGACCCCGGATCGGTGGCCTTGACCCGTGAGGCCTCGCGGAGCGTCAGCCCCCCGCGTGCCACCGCGTATGCCTTCATTACGTCGTCCGAACCCCAGATGTAGACGGTGTGATTCCAGTAGGCGGCGGCCCCGAAGCCGCCATTCGAGGTTCGCAAGGACTGCACCGCGCGCCCCTGATCGGTCGTTCCGAATTTCCCCATCGCATTGCGGTTGACGACGTAGGTCATGCCGTCTTTGCCGGTCAGCACGATGAGCCGCCCAGGCACGAGGATCGGCCCCGACGACCCGAGATCCTCGTCGTCGGTGGTGAGGGACGCCTGATTCCAGGGGGTGAAGAAGTCGGTGACCGTGAGCGTCGTATCGCCAAGGGTGAGCTGCAGGACGCTCGACCCGAAGTTCCGGCGCCGGGTACCAGCGGTGTCGAAACTCCCGTTGCCCGTCGCGGCGTAAACGTGGCCCGCGGAGTCGGCAGCCAGTCCGGCGTCTCCCTGCCAGATGCCGGCGTCGGCGCCGTCCGGAGACGTGTTGAGCACGGCGCGCTGTTTGAGGGTCTTGGCGTCGTACGCCATGACCCACCCGTGATACGGCGCGACGTCACAGGACGAGGCCCACGCGAGATAAACCACACCGTGATCCAGGAGGAGGGCGGCGCGTGGATTCTCGCGGAGCGGGTCGAACGAGACGACGCCATGGACGGCGTCGATCCCTGTCCCGGGTACGCTGGCAGTGATGGGTGTGGCGGGGGCCAGATCGCGGCCATCACGAATGTCCAGGCGGTGCAGGGTCTGCTCGTAGGTGCCGCTGCCCGTGGTACGCGCCAGAACGTAAATGCTGCCGCTGGCCGGATCGATCACGGGAGTCGGCGTGATGCCGACGTTGGGACGAATGAAGGGACAGCGGACGTCCCGCGACGACAGGGGCGTGCCGAGGTTCACGTGCCACAGCGGGGTCGTCCGGAGGGAGCGGGCGTCGAACGCGTAGACCGAATTGTTCTCGGTGGCGACGATCAGCGTGTTTTGGAAATACAGGGGCTGAGCGTAGACATCGCCGTCGACCGGGAGGGTCGCAACGCGGCCGAATCCGGCCTTGACCTTCGCCGGCGTGAGGACGGTTTCGTGGAGCGCCGCGCCAGTGCGCGCGTTGTCGTACTGGGCGGTCGTGACCTGGGCGCTCAGGTGGAGGGGGGTACCGAGCGCGGCAGCGACGGTGACCGCAACGGCGCACCGCATCACCGGCTCAAGGACGCGAAGGTGCCTGCGCTTCATCTGCGTACCCTACTTCGTCTTGGTGGACGTCCAGGTGTTATTTGTCGTGTCCGCATCCACCCAGATCCCGTTCTTCAGCGTCACCGAGGTCACCTTCTTCCTGGATTTTAGCGCGATGCTCGCCTGGGTGGGCGTCGTCTCCCAAATCGCGGACGTCTCGTGCAGCGAGTCCTGGGATCCGTCCGCGTACTTCACCAGCAGGTCGAAGGGCGCCGGCATGCCGCCGATGTTCTTCACGGAGACCGACGATCCGGCCGGCGCGGTCTTCACGCCCGCCACTCCCAGGTCGATGTAGGTGTTCGCGAAATACCAGGAGTTCCAGAACCAGTTCAGGTTTTTCCCGGTCACGTTGTTGAAGGTGTAGAAGAAGTCCCACGGGATGGGATGCTTCCCGTGCCACCGGTCCATGAACTCATGCAGGGCCTTCCCGAACATCGCGTCGCCGAGCATGTCCTTCAGCGCCAGGTACCCGATCGACGGCTTGCCGTACGCGTTGTTTCCGTAGGCCTGCCCGTTCTCGGCGTCGTTGGGCGTGATGATCGGCAGGTCCTCGAGCGGCGAGGGGTCGGCCGCCCACCCGTTCACCCGGAACTGCCGGTAGAACTCGGCGGCGCGTTCGGGTCCCAGGTCCGCCTGCCCGATGAGGTACTCGAACGTCGTGGCCCACCCCTCGTCCATGAAGGCGTACCGGCTCTCGTT
Source organism: Gemmatimonadales bacterium (assembly GCA_036270745.1). Taxonomy (GTDB): domain Bacteria; phylum Gemmatimonadota; class Gemmatimonadetes; order Gemmatimonadales; family GWC2-71-9; genus 40CM-2-70-7. The sequence continues at coordinate 9,160 of DATBBZ010000265.1, forward strand.
GATCCCCATGTAGAAGGGGAAGTACGTGTGCGCCATCTCGTGCTCGACCACGAACCGCGCGAACACCGTGTCGGCGAACGAATTGTCGTTCACCATCATCGGGTACTCCATGTCCGCGCGGCCCTCGACCACCGTGCTTTTCTCGTACGGGTAGGGGACGCCAGGCCAGTTGTGCGAGAGCCAGCCGAGTCCGTGGCGGCCGTACTGCACCATGTGGTGGTAGTCGGCTGAGGTGTCGTTGTAGGCGGCCTGGACCGAGGCACGACGACCGGTGGCGTCTTCCACGACGACCGAGCCGCCATCCCAGTCGTAGTGATCGCTCACCGCGAAGGTCATGTCGGGAATGTGCGTGGCCGTGAAATGCCAGGTGTGGTCGCCGTCGGCGCGTGTCACCCGGTGCGCGTTCAGGTCCTCCTGGGTCGCGATGCGGATCGTCTCATCGGACGTCAGCGAGGCCTTGAGCCGCTGGGCGATCTCGGGCGTCAGGACGGCCTCCGGGTTGGTGAGCGTACCCGTCCCCCAGACGATGAAATTGGCCGGGACCTTGACGGACACGTCGTAGTCGTTGAAGTCGGAATAGAACTCCTGCATGTCCGTGAACGCGGTGCCGTCCCATCCGTCGTAGTCGTTGTACACGTCGATACGCGGGTAGAAGTACGCGATGAACGCCGTGGTAGAGTCGAGCATTCCTTCGCGGTTGCTCGCCTGGGACAGATCGTAGTGCCAGTTCAGGAGGACGTGCGCGGAATCGTGCGGCGCGAGGGGCCGGGCGAGCCTGACCCCGCGCAACGTGTAGGTCTGGTCGTCGGCGCCGCTCAGCGTATAGCCTCGCGGGTTCTTGACCCCGGAAGGGGGCCCCATCCCGTCCACGGCGAACGAATCCACATGTACACCCGCGGTGAGGTAGTCCGCACCCGCAGGGAAGGCGCGGGGCGCTCCGGGTTTGTGGATGTTCACGATGAACCGGAAGAGCAGATTGTGCATCGTGTCCGGGCTCTCGTTGAAGTAGGTGATCTGCTCGGAGCCGGTCACCAGTCGCGCCGGCGGCGCGACGCTGATCGCGATGTGGTACGTGGCGTGATTCTGCCAGTATTTGGCGCCGGGCTTCCCGTCCAGGGACCGGGCATCGGCTTTATAGGCTTTCGCGACGGCGCGCGGTGTGTAAAGAGTCGGGGATTGAGCGA
>DATBBZ010000266.1:0-7540 GCA_036270745.1 Gemmatimonadales bacterium
AGGCTGGACTACGACCGCCTGCACGGCCGAGTCTCCATAGAGTGGTCCGACCCGCGGTCCAAGTCCCCGCCCCTCGCGCTGACTGAGATCGAGCTTGGCGGCCCTGCACTTGCTGGACTTGTTGAACCCCACGCCTGCCGAGATGCCCGAGACCACGCCCCACGAGAGCCCAACCGCCTCGATTTGACCGGGGTCCGTATAGTTCTGGGGATTGGACGAGGCAGCAAGGGCTCCCGCAACGTTGAGTCCAGCCCAGACGAGATCGAGAATCGGACCAGTGTTTTCCGTCGTGCAGTCGAAGGACGACATTTGCTGGTATCCGTCTGGTGGGCCATGTGAGAAGATGAAGCCACATGAGCTCGTCCCGAGCGACAATGCGACGAGAGCCACTATCCTAGGCAGCGAAGAGACACTCCTTCGGAGCGGCATTCTCCCTCCCAGGTCGATGGACTGCAGCCGGAATAGCAGAGGCGCAAACCGCACACCGCAGGCAAGGTACTCCTTGGCTTGGATTGCGGAAGAGGTTGCGGGGTCCAGCAAAATGACAAGCGGACGGGAACTGGAGCGGAATTCGGCCGGGCTGCGATGTCCGTGGTGCCAGAAGCGGTGCCAGGCGGCTCGTTTTCAACTGTCACCGATCGGCGCTCCGATCGCCTAAGTCCTTGGAAACACGACGGCCAGCGCTGGTGAGCGCTGGCCGTATGCGCTTATCAGGCGTGCGCTCTAACCACCTGAGCTACAGGCCCCGACTACAGGGGTTCTAACTTAGCCGACCGCCGCCGCCTGCGGTACTCCTCGTCCAGCGCCCTCAGCCGGCGCGCAGGAAAATGGTCGCATACCGCCGCACCGCGTCCGGCCGCCAGGGCTGATACGGCTCGAGCCCCCAATAGATCTGCGGCCAGGCGTACCCCCGCTCCACCCGCGCCTCCTCGTGAATCCGCTCGATCTCCGCCGGCCACGGCACGAGTGCCGCCCGAGCCGTGATCTCAGTCCGGAGATCGAGATCGGCCCCATCCACCGCCAGCACGCCGCGAGGCTTCAGCAGCCGAATCAGATGCCCGAAGGCACGCTCGGCGTCTGGTCGCGCGAGGTGGTACAGGAAGTTCTGCGCCACGACCACGTCGGCCGGGGCGAGGCGCGCGATGAGAGCCTCATCGAGCACGTCGCCCACGTCGAATCGCAGCCGCTCCCGAAGCACCGCTTTGACCACCAGATCGTCCCCGCTGACGTCGAACGTGCGGGAGACGAATTCGGGTGTCGCGGTGCGCTGCGCCACCACGTCCCGAGCCGGATACGTCGCGGTCCGGGCCAGGGCCACCATGTCTGGCTCGATGTCCCAGCAGTCGATCTCCCACCCCGCCTCCGGACGGCACTCCCGCAGCGCCGAGGCGAGCGAGAAGGCCTCCGCGCCGCTGGAGCAGCCGAAGAGCAAGACTCGGAGCGAGGCGCCGTTCCCGCCCACCCCTGCGGCGTCGAGCACCGGACCCGCGAGCTGATCGACCTGCGTGGGGAGGCGGCGAAACTGCGTGAACGTGTAGTTGCGGCGCCGCGCGAAGCGCAGCACCAGTCCGTGCCGCACCCGGCCGACCAGGCGCCACAACCGCAGCAGGCCGGGGACTCGGCGCAGCGCCTCTTTCATTCCGATTCCCACGCCTCCGTCAACGCCCGAATCGTCCCCGGCGAATTCCCCTCCAGCCGATTCCCCAGAATGATCAGCGCCTCCAGGCGCCGGGCGATCGCTGCATCGATCAGCTTCAAGAGATCCTCCCGTATCTCCGGCGCCGGCTCCCGGATCCGGTCGTAGGGCTGAAACTGCTTCACGGCCTCTGAAAACGTGCGCCCCGGCTTGAGCAGCGCCCGCGACACCGTGAAGTCAGCGGGAAACACCCAGGAAAGCTGCAATTGCTGGCCGATCGTCGGCATCGCGGTCCACGAGTTGAACACGTGCGCCACCCCGTTTCGCTTCAGCACCTCACCGTGTATCGGATGCACCAACTCGGCATTCCTTAATTCCACGGCGTACCGGAAATCCCTCGGCAGCTCCTTCAGGAACCCGTCGAGCTGGTCGGCCCACTTCAAGGGATCGGGCAGGTCCTTGCCGTGCATCGCCTGAAACTCGAAGACGAAACATCCCGCGTGATCCTTGAACGCTCGAGAGTACGGCAACAGCACCCCGTCCTTGAACAGCTGGGCATTCAGGAAGTCCGGATTGCTCTGGCCCGCCTCCTTCCCCCAACGCGGATCCCGCGTGAACCGCTTCACGGTGATCCGGTCCCAGACCTTGCTCACGCAGGGGAACCCCGGCGGAAGTGCTCTGGCATATGCGGCGAGCGTTTCTTCGGTTGGCGGCTCGTAGTATGCACTGTCGATCCCCACCACACGAAAGAGCGGATACCGGCCATACTCCTCCAGGCGCCGCGCCGGCTCGGGCCCCCGGTAGTCGCGATGGTAGACCGTCCCCTTCCACCCGTCGTACGTCCAGGTAGTGGTCCCCAGACGCACGTTGGCCGGGAGCTTTTCCCCGAGGGCCTTCAGCTCCTCGGAGGGCTCCGGTAACGGCGTGTCGTCAAAGAGGGACGGCTGGCGTCTAGGGCTCATAGAGACAACAACTTAACCGTCATTTCCCTGTCCTTGCGGGTCCTTGAATCTTCGGGATATATTCGGGGTCCGACAACCTTTCCGCAATGACGACCTCTACCCCCCGCCCGTTCACCAGCGACCTCGCGGCCTGCTGCTGGATCCCCCAGTTCGCCCTGCGCTGCGAGGAATCCCGCCACCCCGGATTCACCACCGGCCCAGCCGCCGTGCTTTCTCCTGACGACGCGCGCAAAGTCTGGCAAGTCTCCCGGCACGCCCGGCGCGTCGGCGTGCGCTCAGGGATGACGGTGAGTCAGGCGATCGGCATCGCCCCCACGCTCAAGCTCTGTGAAGCCGACCCCGTGCACTACGACGAGCGCTTCTCGTCTCTCCTCGGGTCCCTGACCGACGTGAGCCCTGTGGTCGAACCCGCGGAGCTGGGCAGAGTCTTTGTGGGATTGGATGGGCTTGAGGGAATTCATGGAGACCTGGGACGCCAGGTGGCAGCGATCAAAGACGGAGTGCGGAATGCGGAATGCGGAATTGAAAAGCGAAACTCGTCCGTCGATTCCGCACTCGGCACTCCGCACTCCGCATTCGAACCGAGGATTGGGATCGGGAAGGGCAAGTTTATCGCCTGGGTCGCGGCCTCCCGCGCCAAACCGGGAGCATTCGTCATCGTCAAGCAGGGTGCGGAGCGGACCTTCCTCGACGCGCAGCCCCTCGCCGTGCTCCCGCTCGACACTGACACCCACCGACGGCTCCTCCGCCTGGGACTCTCGACGCTGCGCGACCTGTCGTCCCTTCCGGAAGAGGCGGTCACGTCACAGTTCGGCGACGCCGGCCGCACGCTCTGGCGTTTGGCATCAGGAAAAGTCGTCGAACCGGTGGTGGGACGCCGGACACCCGAGCCGATCGTCCAGTCCCTCACTTTCTATACGCCGGTGGCGGAGCGGGAATTCCTGCTCCAGGCCTTCACCCGCATCCTCACCCTTGCCCTCGCCCACCCCCGGCGCATCGGATGGCGGGTGCGGGAGATGCAGGCCGTTGCCAAGATCGAGCATGGGGGCTCCTGGCTCGCCACCTTCACGCTGAAAGACCCCACCGCCACCCGCGACCGGCTCCTGGCCCTCCTCCGGGTCCGGATCGAGCAGACCCCCCTCACCGGGGCCGTCGAAAATCTCACGATTCTGTTCACTGATTTCGCACCCGGCACCTCCGAGCTTCAGCTCTTCGCCCGCGATGCCGGGGCGGAAGCCCGCGCCCGCCGCCGGGACGCCCTGCGCACTGCCGCCCACGAAATCCGCCTCCGGTTCCGTCGTCCCTTCCTTCAACACGTCATCGAGGTCCAACCGTGGTCACGACTCCCCGAACGCCGCTACGCCCTGATCGACTTCGAGCCCTGAACCTCCCGGCCAAGGTGGCCGTGACCGCTGATGCCGCAGGTCTTCCCATGGTCGTCCACCGGGAAGAGGGAGACCTGCCCGTGGAGGAGATCCGCGAGCTCTGGCGCATCGACGACGAGTGGTGGCGCTCGCCCATCATCCGCTGCTACGCGGACGTGGTGCTGGCGGGTGGAAAACGCGTCATCCTCTATCAGGACTTGGTCACCGGGGACTGGTGGATCCAGCGCCCCTGAATGCCCCAATACGTAGAGCTGCACTGTCACTCCGGGTTCTCATTCCTGGATGGGGCGTCGTCTCCCGAAGAGCTCGTGCTCGAGGCGACACATCTGGGCTATCCCGCCATGGCGCTCACCGACCACCATGGACTCTACGGATCGATGGCCTTCGCCCAAGCCGCCAAGCGGCTCGGCATGCAGGCCATCACCGGCGCCGAGGTCACACTCGACTCGGGGGCCCACCTCACCCTGCTGGCTGAAACCGCCACCGGATACGCCAATCTCTGCCGCCTCATCACCACCGCTCACCTCGGCTCTCCTGACCGAAAAGACCCTCGGCTCCCGTTCTCCGCCCTGGTCGAGCGACACGAAGGGATCATCATTCTCTCCGGGTGCCGGGATGGAATTTTCTCCCGACTAGGTCCACCTTCCGCTCGTTGCCTAGCTGAACAGTGTCGCGACATCTTCAATACAGAACACTTTTTCGTCGAATTGCAGCGAAATGGCGTCCGGGGAGACCGGGGTCGTACTCGGAATCTCGCGAACCTGGCCGAGACAGTGGGACTGCCGGTGGTGGCGACGAGAGACGTGCACTACCACAACGTCTCGCGCTACCGTCTCCACGACGTGCTGGTGGCGATCAAGAACCGCACGAGCCTGGATGGCGCGCACATCGCCCGGCGCCCGAACAACGACTTCTACCTGAGACCACCCGGGGAGGTCGCAGCCCTCTTCCCCGACCTCCCCAAGGCCATCGACAATACCCGAGTCATCGCGGAGCGCTGTGCTGCATTCGACTTGACCCGGGACCTGGGGTACACGTTCCCCGATTTCCGGGGAGCCGACAATGCCCCGGCGCCTCAGGCGCTCGCCGAGCTCTGCCGTGCCCGCCTGGAAGAGCGCTATCCCCCGGGGTCAGAGTGGAGGATCGGCGCCGAGAAGCGCCTCGCCGAAGAGCTGAGCCTCATCGACCACCACAAGCTGAGCGGATTTTTTCTCGTCTACCACGACCTCTTCGACCTGGCCCGCGAAGTGGGCGCCGACGTCCGCAAAGGCACCCGTAGAGCAACCTCCGGCCTGCTACCAGGACGAGGTCGCGGCTCCTCGGTCTCTTCTATTATCTGTTACTTCCTGGGCCTCTCCCACGTCGACCCCATCGCCAACCACCTCTTCCTCGGCCGTTTTCTCAACGAGACCCTGGCCTCGGTCCCCGACATCGACCTGGATTTCCCCCGGGAAATCCGCGAAGAGCTCTTCCGCCGGGTCTACGCCAGGTACGGCGCGGAGCACGTCGGGCTCGTCTGTTCCTATCCCACCTATCGCATGCGGTCCGCGGTGCGCGAGATCGGCATGGCCCTCGATCTCCCGCCGGGGGAAATCGAGCTGGTGGCGAAGCTCGCCGACCGGCATATGGGTGGCCTCTCCGAGGAGCTGGAGCAGTTGCCGGGATTCGCCGGAAGGTCTGGAGCACCCCTCTGGAAGGAGCTCTGCGAGTTAAGCGAGGAAATACGGGGACTTCCGAGGCACATCTCCCAGCACGTGGGGGGGATGGTGATCTCTTCCCGGCCGCTGGTCGAGATCGTGCCCCTCGAGCTCTCCGCGATGCCCGACCGCGTGATCTGCCAATGGGACAAGGATTCCTGCGACGATGCCCGGTTCATCAAGATCGACTTCCTGGCCCTCGGCATGCTGTCCCTGGTGGAGGAATGCGTCGAGCTGATCGCGGAGCGACGGGGCGCGCCTCCTGATCTGTCTCGCATCGACTTCAACGACCAGAAGGTCTACGACCAGATCTGCGCCGGAGACACAGTAGGGATGTTCCAGATCGAGAGCCGGGCGCAGATCCAGATGATCCGCCGCACCCGGCCCCGCTCGATCGAAGACCTGGCCGTCGAAGTGGCGCTGGTGCGGCCTGGTCCCGTGGTGGGCGGCGCGGTGAACCCTTACGTCCGAAGGCGAGAAGCTCGCCGGGCGGCCCTCAAGGCCGGCCGCACCTATGAGCCTCCTCTCGATCATCCGCTCCTGAAGGAAGCGCTCACCGAGACCCTGGGAGTGATTCTCTATCAGGACCAGGTGCTGCAAGTCTGCCAGGCGTTGGCGGGCTTTACGGCCGGTCAGGCGGAGGCACTCCGGCGGGCCATGAGCCGCAAGAGAAGTCGCGAGCTGCTGGAAGGGTTCGGGGGAGATTTCCGGGCCGGCGCGGCGGCCCGGGGGGTGCCTGCCGGCGTCGCCGACAAGGTGTTTACACAGGTGATCGCGTTCAGCGAGTTCGGCTTTCCCAAGTCGCACGCGGCGGCCTTCGGGCTCCTGGCCTATCAATCCGCGTGGCTTCGGCACTACCACTCCACCGAGTACTACACCGCCATCTTCAACAACCAGCCGATGGGGTTCTACTCACTCGACGCCCTCACCCATGATGCCCGGCATCACGACATCACGATTCTGCTTCCCGACGTGAATCGGAGCGACGTCTGGTGCCGGCCGGAGGGCGAGAGCGCGGTGCGGGTGGGATTGGGATTCGTCCGGGCCTGGAGTGAAGCCACGGCGCTGGGCGTGGTCGAAGAACGGGAGCGCTGCGGACCCTATCGCAGCCTGGCGGACTTCGTCAGGCGGTTACCTACCGAGCTCAAGCGCACCGCGGTCGAAAACCTGGTCTGGGTGGGGGGATTCGACTCGTTCGGTCTGACCCGCCGCGAGCTGCTCTGGCAGACGGGGCTCTGGCTCCCGCCGGAGACGGCCCGTCAGGGCCGGGGCCCCCGCCGTCAGCTCGAGTTGGCGCTCCCCCACCCCCACGAGGGGCTCCGGTTCGGCGGGCTCGTGGAGGTCGAGCGGATGCTGGCGGAGTACGGCACACTGGGCTTTGCGCCGAGTGGGCATCCGATGGGATTGCTCCGACCTAGTCTGTCTATGTCAATCATTCCGGGGGATCAGCTGGTCAGGCACGAGGATCGGGAGACCGTGGAGGTCGCCGGACTCGTCGTGGCCCGTCAGCGACCCGGCACCGCCAAGGGGTTCGTGTTCATTCTGCTCGAAGACGAGACCGGGATGGTGAACGTGATCGTCAGGCCCGATGTGTTCGAGAAGTATCGAGCCGTAGTGCGGGGAGAGCCGATGTTGCTGATTAAGGGCGTACTGGCGAAGGATGATGGGGCACTGAATATCCTGGCCGAGGAGATTGAGCCTCTAGAACGCGGAACGCGGAAGTGGGAACGCGGAACCGACGACTCCGGTTCCGCGTTCCGCGATCCGACTTCCGCATTTTCGTTTTTGAAGACAATGCGTCGAGTAGCGCCAGACTCGAAAGACTGGGGCTAGTCGAGTCCGCGATCCCTCAGCCGGATC
>DATBBZ010000267.1:0-2868 GCA_036270745.1 Gemmatimonadales bacterium
GCCGGAATGTACCCGGGGGCCTACTCAAGTCAAGGCGTCAAGTCTTTGGCCGGCCGAGGTATGCGACCATCCGGCCCGGTTTGCCGCCAGAGGCCCGGTGGGAGTGAAGATCGGCGTCATGGGCCGAGCACAGCGGGGAAATCGTGATCTCCCTGATGCCGAGGGACCAAGCCTGCTGCGCCAGGTACGACCGGAGGTCGACGCGACTCTTGGAGCCTTCCGGGACCGACTCCCCGAGGGCATTTGCCACTTCAGAACTTACTTCATAGCATGCACCACAAATACCTATGCCACAATGTATTACAAGATTTGATATGGCACTCTTGGATAGCTCTGCGAGCGCCCTGGCTCCCACGCCGAGTACGCCTCCGGTGGTCCCCCGCCACCCCGCGTGAACGAGGGCGACACCCCCCGACTTGGGGTCTGCCATGTAGACCGGGATGCAGTCGGCCACGCTGATCGTGAGCAGGACCCCTCGCGTGGCGGTGGCGTGTCCGTCCCACCCCTCCCCGATCAGCCACCCCTCGGGCACCGCCTCGTACCGGCGAACCTGAGTGCCGTGGACCTGCCGGGAGAAGACGACGGCGGGAAGCTGCGGCCAAAAATGGGCCTGAAAGGCGCGCCAGCGGTCACTGGAGGCGAAATCGAGGGAAAAGCCATCGCGGCCCGTCGTGATCCCTGCCACCAGACCAAAGCGGGTCGCCCATTCCGTCAGCTCGAGCCTGGGGATTCCATCCGGAAGCCCCGGCGGCGGGGCCTCCCGCAGCACCGACGTGATCACTCGACCCGCCGGATCTCCGCGCCGAGACCCCGGAGACGTTCGTCGATGCGCTCGTAGCCGCGCTCGATCTGGCCGATGTTGTGAATCACCGACTCGCCCTGCGCGGCCAGGGCCGCGAGCAGAATCGCCATGCCGGCCCGGATGTCGGGACTCTCCACCACCTGGCCGTGCAGGGCCGACGGCCCGGCGATCACCGCGCGATGCGGGTCACACAGCACAATCCGCGCACCCATTCCGATCAGCTTATCCACGAAGAAGAGCCGCGATTCGAACATCTTCTCGAAGACGAGCAACATCCCGACGCACTGCGTCGCGGTGACGATGGCGATCGACATCAAGTCGGCCGGGAACGCCGGCCACGGACCGTCGTACAGCTCCGGAATGTGACCTCCCAGGTCGGCCCGGATCCGCCGCTCCTGGTCGGCATCCACCACCAGCGCACTCCCCGTGATGCGGGGCCGCACGCCCAGGCGCTCGAAGGCCAGCAACGTCGCGCGGAGATCGTCGGCGCGCACGCCCTCGATGGTGATGGCCCCGTTGGTCACGGCCGCGAGCCCGATAAACGAGCCGATTTCGATGTGATCGGGGCCCACGGTGTGCGGCGCGGCCCGCAACGGCGTGCCGCCATTGACGGTGAGGGTGTTGGTCCCGATCCCCTCGACGTGGGCGCCCAGGGCCACCAGGAAACGCGCCAGATCCTGGACGTGCGGCTCCGAGGCGGCGTTCCGGAAGATCGTGGTGCCCTTCGCTCCTACCGCCGCCATGAGCGCATTCTCGGTCCCCGTCACACTCGGCTCGTCGAGGAAGACATCTGCACCCTTGAGTGACTTCGCCTCGAGCGAATACCGCTCTCCGACGGTCACTTCGGCCCCCAGGCGTTCGAGCGCCAGGAAATGCGTGTCGATTCGGCGCCGTCCGATCACATCACCGCCTGGCGGCGGAAGCGTCACCCGACCGAACCGCGCGAGCATGGGCCCCGCGAGCAGGATCGAAGCCCGAATGCGGGCCGAAAGCGTGGGGTCGAGGTCTTTCGGCTCGACCTTCCGGGGATCGATGGTGACGGTGTTGATCCCGGTCCACTGCACGCCGGCGCCGAGGTGCTCCAGCAGAGACAGCATCGTCTGGACGTCGCGGATGCGCGGCACATTGTCGATGACGCAGGGGCCGTCGGCGAGGATCGTCGCGGCAAGAATGGGGAGGACGGCGTTCTTGTTGCCCGCCGGACGCACGGTTCCGGTGAGGGGCCGGCCGCCGGAAACGACGAACGCAGGTGAGGGCATTGGTGCCGGAACGATATGGCGCGGCTTGCGCGCCAGTCAAGCGTTCGCGAACCTTCCGCGACGTGAATCCCGTCCTCGCGTTGGCCGTGGTGCTGGTCGCCGGGTTGGTGGTCACGCGGCTCCCCCGCATCCCCCACCCGTCGGCACTCCGGCTCGATCTCGTCGCCTCCGCCGGCCTGCCGCTCGTGGTGCTGGGGATCCTGCTCGGGCCGGTCCTCCACCTTCTGGACGGTGACGTCCTGCGCGCCCTGGCACCCGCCACCGCCCTCGGCATCGCCTGGATCGGCGCGGCGTTCGGCGCGTCCCTGGGATGGCGCTACGTCCGGAGAATCCCGCGGGCGCTTTGGGTCCTCGCCGGGGTCGAGGCCCTGGCGGTGCTGGCCGTGACGGGTCTGCTGGGGTGGGAACTCACCCGGGTTCTCCCCACCCTCGGCGCCGCCCTCCGGCCCACCCTGCCCACTGTGTTCGCGCTCGCCGCGATCTGCGTGGTTACGGGCCCGTCGGCAGTCGCGATGACGGCCCACGCCGTGGGGATCAGGCGTTCGGTCCGCCAGGCTTTCGAAATCGCGGCCTGGCTCGATACCGCGGCCGGCGCCCTGGCGTTCATCCTCGTCCTCACCATTTACCATCCGCGCGAGCCCGCGGGCGGCGTGACCCTCGGCTGGGTATCCTGGCTCGGACTCGGGGTGGCCAGCGGCCTGCTCTTCGGGTTCCTGTACCTGGGACTGACCCACTTCACCCAGGACCCGGAAGAGCGCGATCTCGGCCTGCTGGGCGTCATCCTCTTCGGCGCCGGCGTCGGCCACG
>DATBBZ010000268.1:0-7463 GCA_036270745.1 Gemmatimonadales bacterium
GCAAGGAGGTCACCGGATTCTCGGACCGCACCCTCGAGCTGCTCACGACCCATCGCTGGGTCGGGAATGTCCGCGAGCTCCGAAACGTCATCGAGCAGGCCGTGATCGTGGCCGATGGCGGGACGGTTCTGGTCGAACATCTGCCTGATGAGATCCGCGGGAACGAAGGTTCGCTGGCGGGCACGATGGCCGGGGAGCTCGCGACGCTCGCGGAAGCCGAGGCCCGACATATCGCACGGGTGCTGGCGCACGCCGGCGGACAGATCGGTGCGGCCGCGACCATCCTCGGCATCCACCGGAACACGCTGACGCGCAAGATCCGGGAGTACGGACTGTGACCGGCCCCGCGCTCCGGGTGGAGCGGGCCCTCCGCCTGCTCCCGGACCTCGAAGCCCTGACGCCGCTGCGTGCGCTCGTGGTGGCTACGAGCCGGGCCGAGGCCGGCGCGCAGTGGGCCAGCTCGGGACCGTACCTGACGCTGGGCAAGCGGGGCGTCGAACCGGGTCAGCTCCGCCGGCGCCTGGACGATATGCTCGAGCAGATCTCCGAGCATCTCTCGGTCCTCTATCACGCGTACATCGACGCGCTCGAGGCCCTCGCGGCGGGTGACCCCGCTCCTGCGGTGGCCGCGCTCCTCCGCGCCGGGCGCTCGGAGGAGGGGCCGGGCCGTTTGTCCCAGGCCCGGGTGTGGTACGAGGTGGCGCTCAAGCTCGCGGACGAGCTGCAGGACCGGCGTCCGGAAATCGAGATCCTCGGTGCCCTGGGCCGCCTCGCGCGGACCCAGGGGCACTTCCAACAGGGGGCCCGGTACTTCCAGCGGTGTTTGGCCCTGGCCGAAGCCGAGTTCGATCAGAGCGGGGTCGCCGAGGCGTGCTCGGGACTCGGCTCGCTGGCGGCGGCGCAGGGACAATGGGCCGGAGCGCGGTCCTGGTACCGGCGCGGGCTCACGGCCGCCCAGGCCGCGCGGGACCTGAAGCGGATCGGGCAGCTCTATCACCGGTTGGCCAGCGTCGATTTCCACGAGGGCAACCCCGCGGCGGCGTTAGAGCACTTGCAGGAAGCCCGGCGGAGTGTCGAGACGATTCAAGATGCGGAAGGGTTGGCCCGGGTTCTGGCGGCGCAGGGGGACGTCGAAAGCGAGCAGGGACACGCCGACGCCGCCGCCCTGAGCTACCGCGAGGGTCTCGCGTGGGCGCGGCGGGCCTCGGCGCCGGCGGTGGAGTGCGCCATCCTGATCCGGCTGGCCGAGTTCCATCTGAAGGGGGACCGGTTCCACGAGGCTGAAGAGGAGCTCCGCCGGGCGGAGCAAACGGCCATCGCCCACACGCTGTCCCGGCGCCTGGTGCAGGTCTACACGTTGATGGGCCGCTTGCGCGGCCGGCAGAAAGACGAGACGGGGTTCGTGTTCTTCGAGCAGGCCATCGAGCTGTGCCGCGTGACCGAACGGGTGCCCTCCGCGGAAGGCCGGCTCTACCGGGAGTACGGCAACTTCCGGTCGCTCCTGGGGTCGCCCGACGAGGCGCGCGCGTATCTCGAGAAGGCGCGCGCCATCTTCGAATCACTCGGCGAAACCGGCGAGTTGGAAGGGGTCGAAGCGGACTTGGAGCGGATCGCCGGTTAGCTGGACGACCCGGACGACCCGGACGACCCGCCACCGTTGGGCGCAGGGGACTGCAGGACCTCCCGAACCTTTTCGACCAACGCCGGCGGACCGAAGGGCTTCCGCAGGAACGGCACGGCGGTGGGTGAGATGCCGTGCTGTCGCAGGACCTGATCCGTGAATCCCGACATGAACAGCACCCGAAGGCGGTGGTGCTTCTGACGGATCCGCCCGTACAGCTCAGCCCCCGTCATTCCCCACAAGAGCACTTCCGAGATCAACAGGACGATTTCCCCGGGGTGCGCCGTCACGAGGGAGACCGCTTCGGTCCCGCCGGACGCCGCGATCACCTGGTACCCGCTGCCACGCAACGTGTGGTCCACCAGGCGGCGGGTGTCGGAGTGGTCCTCTACCACGAGGATGGTGCCAGCCGCGGGAGCGGGTCCGGCGGTCACAGGGGAACGACGTCGAAGGGCTGGCTCACCGTCGGCGTCGCGCCGGCGGCAAGCCTCGCGCCCAGCGTGTAGCCGAGTCCAGACTGGTTGATGTGAAGGTCGGAGAACGAAACGATCCCCCCGGTGGCCGTGGCGGTCGTCGTGCCCTGCAACGAGGCGTCCTGGAGTGCGCTGCCGTCGTGCACCAGGACGATGGTGACGGATCCGCTGTACTGGGTCACCGCATTCCCGAACGCGTCGACCACCTGGACTTGAACGGCGGGCGTGATGTTCGAGCCGGTCGTGGTGGACGTTGGCTGGGAGGTGTACGTCGCGGTCGCCGGGGGCCCGGCGGTGATGTCGAACGCGCCGCTGGTGGCGCCGGTGAGTCCGCTGGTCTCCGCGGAGACGGTGTAGCCGGAGCCGGCCTTGTCGATCCGGGCGTCCGAGAAGGTGGCCGTTCCCTGAACCGCCGTGACCGTCACGGTCCCGTGCAGCGCGTCACCGCCGGGATTCGCGGCCAGCGAGAGCGTGACGTGCCCATTGAACACGGTGACGATGTTGCCGGCCGTGTCCACGGCGGACACCTGAATGTTGATTGGCGCCCCCGCGGCGGTGGTAGACGGCTGCGTCACAAAGCGCAGGTGGGTGGCATCGCCCAGCGTGGGCGGAGTCCCGTTGTCGACCAGGGCGCCGACCTTGCAAGACACACCGGCCACCAGGGTGAGTGCAACGAGGCTGGGCAAATGGATGAGCCGAAGGTGAGTGCTCATGCTCGTCATGAGTGCAAGGCCCGGACCAGCGACCGGTGTGTGCTGCGGGGGCGTCAGAAGGACGCGGACGTCGCGGGGGGGATGACGCGTCGTCGACGCGTCAGTCGCGAAGTCGCGTCAAGTCCAGATGCAGATGAGGGCTGCGAGTACGCCACTCGCCACCACCAGCTGAGGCCATTCGAGGAACCCCGGTTGGCGCAGCGTATCGATACCGCCCGCCGTGAGCAGGCGCAGGGTCGGATAGGTCAGCCGGCGGCTCAGGGTCATCGTCCAGTTGGCGGTCTTGGAACGCCGGTAATCGAACGCGTAGTAGTTGTTGAGCGGGTAGCCGTCACTGCCCCCCTCGGCCAGCGGCCGGAACCGCGGGGTCACGCCGGCCCGCAGGGCATCGAGGCCGAGGGGCTGTCCGCCGTCGTCGACGTAGTGGAACCCGTACGTGGGATCCACGATCCAGTGGTCGGTCCCAATGGAGACTTCCACGAGTGCGTGCCGCGCGAGTCCCGATTCGTGATAGAGGGTCACCTGGGTGGCGCGGATGCCGAGCGAGCGGAGCGCGAGGACGTAGAGCCGGGAGAGCCCCGAGCAGCAGCCGCCGCGGCGGAGGACTTCTACCGGCGTGGCCCCGAGCAGGGCGGGGACCTCGAGGCCCAGGAACGCGTGATCCTTGCCGCGGGGAATCCGCTCGTGGATGACGGTAGCCAGGGCCAGCGCGGCGCGTCCCGGATTCCGTTCGCCGCGGGTGGCGCCCACAGCGAAACGACGGACCAGGCGGCGCTCCCAGTAGTAGTGGATCAAGAGCCCGGTGGCGGCAAGGGCCAGCCAAATGGTGGGGCTCATGCGATCGCCTCGGCGAGGACCTCCAGACAGCGGTCGATGCGGTCGTAGCTCTCGCCGAAGATGGTGCGGGACTGCAGGGCCGGATCCCGGACCGTGCGCGTTTCCGCCAGCAGAGGATCCAGGTCGCCCAGAACAAGGATCGAGGCCTTCACGTTACCGAAGACCAGTCGGAGCGCGTCGGCCTGCCGTGCCTCCATCACGATGATGAGTTGTGCTGCGTCGACCAGTGTCTGGTTGAGCAGCTGGGAGCGGTGTGCCTTCAAGTCGATGCCGCGGGCTGCGGCCGTGACGATCGCATTCCCCGGCGAGGCGCGATCCGGTCCGATGAATCCCGCCGACACGACCGTGCAGGTGAGGCCATCCGCCTCGAGCAGTGCCTGGAGCCGGTGCGCCGCGTACGGACTGCGGCAGATGTTTCCATGGCACACAACGAGCACGTTGGCGGGCGCCCGCACAGTGGAGAGCCGGGCCATCGCTTGCCGCCGCCGCCACGAATGGAGCAGGCGGTCCGGCGCGTGCCGCAGGGACCAGGCCCAACGCCACAAGATGGGGCGTGTTGGATGGGTGAGAGCAGGTGTTTGCGTCATGCCCGGTAGGGGTGCAACAACCGGGCCGAGTGGACCCCCGTTGACGCCCCTCCAGAATGCCGCGCCGGCGCGTCGGCGGTCGCCGGAGCGCTTCGTAAGGGAATGCCCCCAAGGGGAATCGAACCCCTGTTCCCACCTTGAAAGAGTGGTGTCCTAACCGTTAGACGATGGGGGCGAGCACCAGCGGAATAGCGGTAACGGGATTCGAACCCGTGTTTGAGCCTTGAGAGGGCTCCGTCCTAGTCCCCTAGACGATACCGCCGGGGGCGGTCAATATCGCCACGGCGCATGACGTGCCGCAAGCACACCCTTCTTCCATTTCTCCCGGGGGTACCATGGGGCGGGAATTCATCGCATTCCTCAAGGAGTACGGTGTCATCGGGCTGGCGATCGCCGTCATCATCGGCGGCAAGCTCAACAACCTGATCACGGCCCTCGTGGACGGGATCCTCATGCCGATCATCACCTTCTTCGTACCCGGCGGGGCGTGGCGGGACGCGAGCTTGGACCTCGGGTCCGTGCACTTGAAAATCGGCCTGGTGGCGGGCGCGACTATCGACTTCCTCATCGTCGCCTTGATCGTCTTCTATTTCTCGAAGAAAATCCTGAAGGAAGAGCAAGTCCACAAGAAGTAAGGCACACTATGGTGCGCGAGCTCCTGGACCATTAGCAATTGGTCTTCGAAAAAACCTGCTGGGGGATTCGGGATTGGGATTCGGGATTGGTGAAATCAACCCAATCCCGAACCTCGAATCCCTCATCCCCGTTCTAGAGGTGCGCTGAGCCTTCCCGGTGGAGCCGTTCGACCAGCGCTTCCATGCCGTCGAAGTAGAGGACCTCGCAGGGGCGGTATCCCACCACCCAGCTCTCGTACTCCGAGGCGACGTGGAAGAAGTCTCCCGGCGTCAGGTCCACTTCGTCGCGCTCCGGGATCTGGATCTTGGCGCGGCCGGAGAGGATGACACCGGTCTGCTGGAGGGGGCGCGCGCCGCGGCGCGCGGGCCCGGTGACCTGCGACCACCGCCATCCCGGGCGGTAGCTGCCCTTGCCGACCAGTCGGCCGTCGAGCGACATGAGCTCGAGGCGGCCCTGCTCGAAGCGCAGGACCGTCTCGGGCGTCTCGAACCGCTTGACGACGAGGAGGGGATCGGACTCCGACCGGCGAGGTGATGCGATCGAACGAGCAAGGTCCATGGGTGACTGCTCCACGCACCGGTCGGCTGGAGTCCTGGAGGCGTCCCGGTGCGCATGGCGCCGCCAGGCAGGACCCGCACATGCGGTTCTCTTTTACAACATACCCCGGGGGAATGGAGTTGGGTGGATCTCGTGGGGGTGTTGTTACGAACGGAAGGGGTGGCGCTTGCGCAAGGCTTTGGGCCTGATGAGTTTTAAGCCCCCGCGCCGATAGCTCAACTGGCAGAGCAAAGGACTCTTAATCCTTAGGTTCTCGGTTCGATTCCGAGTCGGCGCATAGACAACGCCCGCCATTTCTGGACTTCAGAGTGGCGGGCGTTTTTCGTTGGAGGTTGCACGTGGCCGACGTTATTAGTTCCCAATGCGTGTGGCGCGCATTGTTCCCGCGGGCTGAAGCCCGCTCTCGGCGCGGGCGCGGCCTGAAGGCCTGCACGGCCCGGTCACCGGGTAGTTCCGCGTCTTTTCAAGACGCGCTTGCGCCGAGAGCGCCCTTCAGGGCGCGGGAACGGGGTTCCAAGTCGGCGCATGGAATTCGCCCTGCGGGCATCCCGCAAGACGGGCGGTGTGCCTCCAGCCCTATAACCCCCAGAATTGCCGCAACAATGATTCGCGCGCTCATTCCCCGCACTCGAAGTCGATATCCTCGAATACCGAATCCCGCATAGTCTGCCAGCGCAGCTCCGCCTTCATTGCAAGGCGTTCACATCCCGTGTGGTCAAGCCGGAACGTCACGACCTGCCGCCCCGACGAGTCAAACGGCGTTAGGTGCGCTAGACGCGTATCGTAATGCCCACCAGCCAGAGAAAGCTGTACGACGGCTGATCCGGGGTCATAGCCCGGGGGAGCGGTGATCGGGACCTCGATCAAAGTGGAGTGTGACGGCTTCTTGGCGTCGCCCTCCCCAATGATCGTATTCCAGAGGGTCCACACGTTGGAGCCCACGACGTCGTCCGACAAAGTGCTGTCGTCGTAAATCAGCCGTGCTTCGATGGGATGAATGTGGAGGCCGGTTGATCGAGGCGACACCGCAGCGTGCCCCCAAATCCTGGCGACCAGGGAATCGGGCGCCCGGATGAGTGACCCGAACCCCGCAGACGTCCAAGGGCGGATCCATGTCGAATCCTCACCGTCGTCCCGGCACCCCGCTGTGGCCTCTCTGGTGGAGAGAGTCCATCCATGCCCTGCGGATGTTGCGCTGAGGCGTGACGATAGGCTGTAGACGCACCCCTCATCGCCGTACAACTCGGCAAGCTCGATCGGCGCCTGAAAACGCATGGTGCCTGCGTCGTAGACCAGGAGGTCGAGGCGCGACGGCTCGTACATGCCGGGAACGCGGAGGACATACCCGACGTGTCGCGGATCTAGAACAAACCGCATCGTCACGAACACCATGGGTTCGGAATGGGGGAATGCGAGTTCCGAATAGAAGGGTTGGAACAGCGCCTGGAGCGTGTCAGCCAGCGCGTGGCCGACGAACGATCCCGAATCGGAATTGAAGCTGCTGTGCACGTAAAGACTTTCGAATGCCACGCGCTGAGACTTCCGCGTCAGATCCGCCAGCAGGGGAGAGCCAGGCGGCATTGGCCGTATGAGGAGCGTCTCCGCCGGCGGCGGAGGGGGTGTGATCACGTGCACTACAACGCCCTGGCCTCGGGTGGAATCCGCAGGCGGCGATTCTGTCGACCGGCAATCGGCCCCGGCAGCGAGCGTTGCAATCGTGGCCCGTGGATCCAGCAGAGACGCTGGGTCAGTCGGTGGGCGGTATTGACTCAGGAATGCGTCCGCTGAGCGGTCGTCAACGGTGAACCCCAGTCCTTCGGGGGTCATCGTAAACGCTAACTGACCCTCAGCCGTCTCCGCCTTGAGTTGTTCTTTTCGCGTGAGCAAGGTGCCGACAGATGTCCCGACGTGATAGCCACTTGGCGTGTGGTAGCGCGGGCTGTTGGTCCGAATCGTCCACACGTGGCTCGTATCCATCCACGAGCTCTCGAAGATCACCCAGGTCGCGGAATCCAGGTGCGCGATCTTTGCGGGCCAG
>DATBBZ010000269.1:0-4908 GCA_036270745.1 Gemmatimonadales bacterium
CACCGCGCCTTTTCGGCCTCGCGCAGGGCATCTCGAACGAGCGCCGGGAGGTCGACACTCCCCTCTTCCGGCTTCCCTCGTCGCCCAAAAACGGGGACTCCGACCTGCTTCCCGAGCTGCTCGAGCTGCTCCAGCGCCGCCGGGCGGTAGACATCCGCCGCGACCAGCCCGGGTGCCTTCTGTTCGAGCTTCAACCGGCGGGCGAGCTTAGCCGCCGTCGTGGTCTTGCCTGAGCCCTGCAACCCGACGAGCAGAATCACCGTCGGTCCTACGGGGGCGAAGGTGAGGTCCCGGCGGGTCCGCCCGAGCATGCCGGCGATCTCGTCGTGCACCAGCTTCACCACTTGCTGACCCGGCCGGACCGTGTCGATGGTGAGCGCGCCCACGGCGCGCTCCCTCACCCGCTCGACGAAGTTCCGGGTCACCTCGAAGCTCACGTCCGCTTCGAGCAGGTGCCGACGGATCTCGCGCAGCGCTTCGACGACGTCCGCCTCGGACAGCACCCCCCGGCCGGTCAACCGCTTCAGCACGCCGGAGAGCTGTTCCGAAAGGGCCGTAAACATAAGCCTCACAAATTACTTAGCGAGTTGCTCGAAACCAAGTGGGGGGTTAAAAATCGACCATGCCGGAACCCCTGTGGTGGCAAGGGCTGGCCCTGATCTGCGGCGGCACGCTGGCGGGTGGCATCACCGCGAGCGTGAACGTCTGGCTCCTCCTCAATCCCAAGGAGCCCCGCCGGCTGGGTCCGTTCACTCTGCAGGGCGCCATCCCCAAGTACCAGGCCCGCATTGCCGAGTCAGTCGAGCGGTGGGTGACCGAGGGCCTGGCATCTCAAGCGCTGGAGGCGGGAGCCCGGCACTTCATCACCTCCCAGCGCGATTCCCTGCTTCACGATGAGCGCCCCCTGCTCGAGCGTCTCCCCCGCGGACTCCTGGCCGCGGTCGAGCAAGGGATCACGGACTACCTGCCGGTCGCGGTCGAGCAGTTCGGATCCACACTCGAAGACCCCGAGGCCCGGGCCCGCATTACGGAGGCCCTGAAGGGCGTTCTCGACCACGCCGTGGCCAACCTCAAAGCCCATGAACGCCTGGTGGCCAAGCTGGTCGTCACGCCCGACCGGGTGGACCGGATGGTCTCCGAGCTGTCCGCGGTGTTCGCGTCCCCCGCGTTCAAGGCCCGGCTCTCGACGACCGTGAACGACGCGGTGATGCGGTTCCTCCGGACACCCATCGCCGAGCGGCTGTGGACTCTGGGACCGGACCGGCTGGATGGGTTGGAGCGCGCCGCGTCGGACTACGTCGTGACCGCGCTCCGGGCGCCGGAAACGGCGGACTGGGCGTCCGCGCGGGCGCGCGAGGCGGTAGACGCCCTGCGCGACTACCCGATCGGGCTGCCCCGGTCGCTCAAGCGGAGTGTGGCGCTGGGATTCGGGCTGGGAGCGCTCATCGGCGCGCTCAGTTGGGGGCTGCTTCTCCTGCTGCGCTAGCGATGTGCGCCGCGGGAAGATGCTTCCAACCTGCCCATCCCACCGGCGCATCGACCACCACGGTGGCCGGTCTTCCATCGAGTGACAGCCGGTCCACCCGCCAGGTGCGGCCCGGCTCGACCCGGTGGGCCCATCCCTTCGTGAGCCACGCTGCAAAGCCTCTGCCCGCGTCCGGATTCCGCCAGACGACGTACCACACCAGTGCCTCGCCCTGGACGCCGAACTCGGCGTAGCGGTCCCCCGCCCACCCGCTCGCGAGCGCGGCCGCCTGCTCCGCGGAGTCCAGCGTCTGTTGGAGCACCAAGCGCGTCTCGAACTCCCCCAGATCATCCGTCAAGTCGGGGTGATCCGTCGGATCGAAAACGACGCGAACCGGGGCGTCGTGGGCGGCGTAGCGCTCGGGATGGAGTATCTGCGAGGTCGAGACCGGCATCAGCTTCCCGTACGGCTGCTCGTCCGGGTGCTGGGTGATGAACCACTTTACGAAGTCCCCGCCGGCGAGATACGGAAAGATGAGCGTCTGCTTCACCCAGAGCGGCGCGTGGGAAAAGTTCGGGAATTGCTCCTGCTGCATCTGCACCGCCCCCCCCATGTCCCACAGGCTCGGCAGGTTCTCGATCTTCTGTTCCGGCATGAGCACCCGGATCTGCCCCAGCGTCGCCTGGCCTTCAAAGATCGCTTCCGCCGCACTCCGGCGGTCGTTCTGGTGCCGCTGGCGGATGACCGAATCGATGGGGGAATACTGGTCCTGCAGGGCGTGCACCAGCTCGTGCGAGATCACGGTGGTCCGGAGCATGGCCGTGTCGGCATCGGTGGGAATGAACAGCGCGCCGGAATCGGGATCGTAATAACCCGCGACCTGCTCCGTCAGCACGTTCACGAGGAGGCGGTGCAGGTCGACGCTGTCGGGAATCAGTCCCAGATGCTTGTAGGCCGCCTCGTAGCTCGCGAATTCCCGCGGAGGCATGTCTTCGTCGAGCTTGTGCAGGATGTAACTGCGGATCTGGTCCCGGGTACGGATCTCGACCCCCGGTTGCCGCTTGAACTTGAGCCCCACCGCCTGTTCCACTGCGGGCATGGTCTGGCGCACGAGATCCTCCACCGTGCTCCGCGTCTGCACGGCTTCGGCCCGCTGCCGGCACCCCACCAGCGTGATGAGCGCCGCGGCGGCCGGCGCCAGGCGCATCATCCCGCCCACTCGATGTCCTTGCCGACCGAAGCCCCGACGACGCGCGCCACCTCACGCCCCGTCACCACCAGCCCTTGCGACTCGAGCTCCGCACGCAGCAGACGGTCCAGCTCGGTCCGGCGGTCCCCCAGGGTTTGCGGTGGGGGAGCCGCCGGTGTCCCGGGAGCGGGCCCCCGGTCCCCGGACAGCATCCGGTCCAGCTCGGCGCCGATCCGCTCGAGCATGGGTACGATCTCCGCGGCCAAGTCGGCCGCCGCCTCGCCCGCCGGATCGTCCGCACTGCCCTGTCGAATGGCCTTCTCCACCTGCCGGCGCTCGCGAATCAGGCGCTCCAGGTCCGGGGAGACCCGGGCCGTGGCCTGGGCATGGGCGCACGCCTCGTCGAGCACGTCGATCGCCTTGTCGGGCCGGGCCCGCTCGAGCACGAACCGGTCGGTCAGCACGATGGCGGCCTGGAGGGCGTCGTCGGAGATGGCCACCGCGTGGTGCCGCTCGAGCCGGGGGCGGCGCGCGAGCAGCACCTCGCGCGTCTGCGCCGCGTCCAGCTCCTCGATGGCGACCGGATGAAAGCGGCGTTCGAGCGCGGGGTCCGTCTTGATCCAGCGATCGTACTCCGCGCCCGTGGTCGCACCGATGATCCGGATGTCGCCGCGGACCAGTGCGGGCTTGAGCATGTTCCCGGCGTCCATCGCTGCGCCCACCGCGGTCCCCTGCCCGACCAGGTTGTGCAGCTCGTCCACGAACAGGATCGAATCGGGGTTGGCCGCGAGCGACTCCACGACGCGGCGCAGGCGGCCTTCGTACTGCCCGCGGAAGGAGGTGTCGGCGAGGAGCGCGACGTGATCGAGCGCGAGGATCTGGGCGTCCTTCAAAGCAGGCGGGACGTCGCCCGCGGCGATGCGCTGCGCCAGCCCCTCGACGATGGCGGTTTTCCCCACGCCGGCCCGGCCCACCAGGGCGGGATTGTTCTTGCCCTGCCGCAGGAGGATGTCTACCACGCGGGCGATCTCCGCATCCCGGCAACGCACGGGCTCCAGCTCGCCCCGGCGCGCCTGCCGGGTGAGATCGAGCGCGACGCGGGCCATCACGTCGCCTTCGCCGAACAGATTGAAAGGACTGCTCACTGCATCACGCCCCGTGGAGGAACTGGACGTACCACGACAAGATGGAATCCTGGAAGAGGAAGGTCACGGCACCACCCACGGCGAGGAATACCCCGAATGGCACCAGTCGCTTCTTGCCCAGCAGCTGCAGAGGCAGGAAGATCACCGACCCGGCGAGGGCGCCGAGGAACACCGTGAGCAGGACGCCGCGCCACCCCACGAACGCGCCGATCATGGCCAGCATCTTCACATCCCCCCACCCCATCGCTTCCTGCTTCAGGACGTAACTGCCGACCGTGCGGACCACCCAGAGCAGGGCCCACCCGGTGGCGGCTCCGATCAGCGCATTGAGAAATCCGGTCGCGCCGCCGAAGAGGGCGAGGGCGAGCCCGACCACCAATCCTCCATACGAGAGTTCGTCGGGAATGACGTAGTGGCGGGCGTCGATGATGGCGATGCCGAGCAGAATGGTCCCCAGCACACACCCGTCGATCATGCGCGGCGTCGGGCCGTAGGCAAGTGCGCTGGACAGCCAGAGGAGCCCCACGGCGAGCTCGATGATGAGGTACTGCGCGGAGATGGGGTTCCCGCACCACCGGCACTTCCCCCGCAGGACCAGCCAGGAGGCCACGGGGATGTTGTCGTACCAGGCGATTTCCTTGTGGCACTTCGGGCACGACGAGGGCGGGCGGACGAGCGAGCGGGCTTTCGGATCCTCGTTCGGAAGCCTGACGATGCAGACGTTCAGGAAGCTCCCGAACACCAGGCCGAAAGCGGCTGCCACCAACAGAAAAAAGCCTTCAACGCCCACGCAATACCTCGTAGAGGAGAATGCCCGCCGCCACGGCGACGTTGAGGGACTCGGCGCCACCCGCCATCGGGATCGCCACCCGTTGGGCCGCAACCGCGTTCAGCGCCGGCCTGATTCCGGCACCCTCGTTGCCGACGATGACCCCCACGGCACCGGTGCCGCGCTTGACCTTGCCGATCGGCACGCCGTCGGCCGCCGTGGCCCACAGCGTCACACTGTTCGCTTTGGCCCAGGCGATGAACGCCGCATCGTCGAGGGACACCACCGGATGTCTGAAGTTCGCGCCCATCGCCGCGCGCAGGGTCTTGGGACCCAGAAT
>DATBBZ010000270.1:0-4157 GCA_036270745.1 Gemmatimonadales bacterium
CCGCGATGTTCTTCTGCACCCACCGGAGGGCGGCCACTTGGTCGAGCAGGCCGTAGTCACCCGACGCGTGATGTGGCGATTCGGCGGACAGCTCCGGGTGGGCCAGAAATCCGAAGACGCCCAGCCGGTAGTTGGCGGTAATGACGACGATGCCGCGCCGGGCCATGTGCTCGCCATCGTACCGGAACTCCGACGCGTCTCCGGCTAAGTAGCCGCCGCCGTGGAAGTAAAGGAGGACGGGCAGCTTGCCCTTCGCGTGGGGAGGAGCCCAGACGTTGAGTGTCAGGCAGTCTTCGCTGAATCCGGGGGAGCGGAATTGCATGTCGGTGAACACGTATTTCTGCATGCAGCGGGGGCCGAACGCGGAGGCGTCCTTTACGCCATTCCAGGGCGCGACCGCCTGCGGAGGCTTCCAGCGGAGGGGGCCGACGGGCGGTGCGGCAAACGGAATTCCGTGGAATTCGCGAACGCCTGACGGAGCCACTACGCCCGCCACTCGGCCCCCAGCCACCGAGACGGCGGGCATCTGCGCGAGGGCCAGCAGTAGCGTGATCAACTGTCCTTCACCCGAAGCATCAGGGCGGCGGCGAGCACCAGCGACGCTCCGCCGATGACGAGAGCGTACTGCGTGTCGCCCCCGAAGAAGTGCTTGACCAGATAGCCCAGGATTGCCGCTGCGACGATCTGGGGAATCACGATAAAGAAGTTGAAGACGCCCATGTAGTACCCGAGCTTCGCCGGGGGCAGGGCGCCGGTGAGAATGGCGTAGGGCATCGACAGAATGCTGGCCCACGCGATCCCCACGCCGATCATCGATAACACCAGGAAGCGATGATCGCTGATCAGAGTGATGGAGAGGAGGCCCAAGGCTCCGCAGAAAAGGCAGACGATGTGCGCCATCTTCGGCGAAGACCAGCGGGCGAGGGGGGGAATGCCGAACGCGACCAGCGCGGCAACGCCGTTGTACACGGCAAAGCAGACGCCGACCCAATTGGCGCCGTCGTTGTAGAGTGCGGACGTCGGGTCCGTCGTGTGGTAGATGTGGCTGGTCACCGCTGTTGTCGTGTAGATCCACATGGCGAACAGCGCAAACCAGGAGAAGAACTGCGCCCAGGCCAGCTGCTTCATGGTTCGGGGCATATCCAACAGATCATTGAGGATGGTGACGAAGGCGCCGTACGGGGGCTTTTGCATCCTCATCAGGAGCCCGCCTGCCACGAGTAACGCCCCAAAGACCAAGTCGCCGGCAGAGAGCACCAGCACCTGGTACACGGTTTTCCATATGAGGAACGCGCTGAGGGCCAGGCCGATGATCACGTGGACGACGCCTTGCGTGATCAGGCGATCCCCGGTTCGTGGAGGCCCTTGCTCACCCGCAGTCGTTCCCGCCTTGTGATCATCGAAGGAGGCCATCTCCTCGGGTGAATACTCCTTCGAGAAGCGCACAGTCCAGGCAACGGCACCGAAGAACGCGAGCGCGCCGAGGTAGAAGGAGAGGCGCACGGACATCGGAATGTGCCCGGCAGGAGCTTCATTGGAGACGCCAAACACGTTCGTCAGAAGCCACGGGAGCATCGAGGCGACGACCGCACCCGTACCGATGAAGAAGCTCTGGAGGGCGAATCCCGTCACCCGCTGTGAAGCGGCGAGATTATCGCCGACGAAGGCCCGGAACGGCTCCATCGAGATGTTGATCGACGCGTCCATGATCCACAGCATGCCCGCCGCCACCCAAAGGGCAGGAGAGTTGGGCATGACGATCAGGGCGAGCGAGGCGAGAATCGCCCCTGTCAAGAAGTACGGACGGCGGCGCCCCAGGCGATTCCAGGTGCGGTCCGAGAAATAGCCTACGATGGGTTGAACGACGAGACCAGTGAACGGCGCGGCGATCCAGAGGATCGGGATCGCGTCGACATTCGCCCCGAGGGTCTGAAAGATCCGGCTCACGTTCGCGTTTTGGAGCGCGAAGCCGAATTGAATCCCCAGGAACCCGAAGCTCATGTTCCAGATCTGCCAGAACGAGAGTCTGGGTTTCTCCATGTTAGGCGCTCCCCTCGGGGTAGGCTGCGCGGGCCTGCGCAAGACGCCGAGCCAGGTGGCTAATCTCCACGTCTCGGAACACTTCGTCGAGCAGCTTCCGCATGGGACGCTGCCAGTTGGGGCGGGCCTGAGACGTGGTCCCCGGGAGATTCACGCCCCGGTCCTCGAGCCAGAGATCCTCCAGCCACGGCATGACCAGCGGGCTTTCCGAGCGCCCCAGCCACTCGAGGAGCTCCCCGAGCAGCGCCCGGGGATCATCGGCGGGACGGTCGAAGCGCCCGCTGACACCAGCAACGATGGCCGCCCGTTCCTCACGGACCTCCGGGGCCTTCGCCGCCGCCAGGAGCCCGCTTTCCAACCGGTCCTCGATGTCATTTCCCCTGAGCCACCCCGCGAACGTGGGGGTGTCGTGGGTCCCGACGAGCGCCACGTCACGCCCCGTGGGAGGAGTCGGCGCAGGTTCTTTGTGCCAGTCCTGAAACTCCGCCAGGTACATCCCCCAGATCTTCCGTTGGGGAAGCGCCTCGTCGATCTCCGGCGGCACGGTGCCGAGGTTCTCGCCGACGATCTCGCACCGGTGCCGGTGCGACTCGAGCGTGAGCAGGGCGAACAGCTCCTCGGCGGGATACGAGACGTAGGTCCCCTGATCGAGTCGCATGCCGTGGGGAATCCAGTAGAGCCGGGTCCAGGCCATGATGTGATCGACGCGGAGCACGCCGGCGAGCGCGGCGAGATGTCCGATACAGGCGTCGAGGTAGTGATGACCTTCCCGGCGTGATTCCGTGGGGAGGACGGGAGAGAATCCCCAGTCCTGTCCGCTGGGAAAACCACGATCGGGCGGTGCGCCGACCGACATCCCGCCGGCAAACAAGCTCTGGCGTGACCAGGTGTCGTAGCCGTCCGGGTGCACGCCCACGGTCAGGTCGAGCCCGAGGCGGAAGCCCTCGCCGTCGAGCCGGCTCCTCAGGCCCCGCAATTGCCTTCGCGCCGTGGTCTGCGCGATCAGATGAAAACGCTCCTCGTCCGGATCGATCTGATCGGGC
The DNA here is from genome assembly GCA_036270745.1 of Gemmatimonadales bacterium. Taxonomy (GTDB): domain Bacteria; phylum Gemmatimonadota; class Gemmatimonadetes; order Gemmatimonadales; family GWC2-71-9; genus 40CM-2-70-7. Next base: position 3,084 of record DATBBZ010000270.1, read on the forward strand.
GTCAATCTCCCCGCGCGGGCGGTGCCGGGCCAGCTGCGCCAATCGCGGCCGAGTCTCGCCTGCGCACCTCGAAACCGCGCGTATCGCGCCAGCTCGGCGTCGATCTCCGAGGGATCCGGGAGCGGCCGGGACTCGAGTGCGCGCCGCACGTTGGCACCCGCTTGCACCACGTCGAGCCGGATCGGTTCCGGCATGGGGCGATGGTCGTCACCCAGATCGAGGATGAGCTCGGACCAGAAGAGCCGGCTGACGGGAGAATAGGGACTGGGTTCCGCAGGCGATGTATTGAAGGTCGGGAGGAGGGGGAGCAACGTGAGGACATCGCCTCCCAGACTCTTGAGCCAGCGACAGGTGGATTCGAGATCGTGGAGGTCGCCGAGGGTCCGTGAACGGGCGGAGCGGAGTGCGGCGAGCTGCGCACTCACTCCCCAGCTCCGGTTCCCCTCGCCGCGGCGCCAGGCACTCGAAGGCGCGGCGATCACCGTCGTGCCGCCATCCGTGTGAAACCCCTGCGGCTCGTCATCCCACGCGATGCGCACGGGTGTTGCCTCGTGCCGTCGCGAGTCGCGGATGGCCCGCAGCGCCTCATTAGCATCCTGTGGCCCCGTGACCGGCGCACCGAGCGCCGCGCACACCCGGACCAGCGTTTCCGCCGGAGGGGTAACGGGCCGCGCGAGGCCGTCGACGTAGCTCGTGCTGACCCCCATCTCGGCCGCGAGGGCCCGCAGCGCGCTCAAGTCCTCCATCGGATCCACGCCGTCAGGGCGCGGGGTGGATGCGAATGGCCTGACCGCCCCCGGGCGCCATGGCGATGCGCAGCCGGGTGGTGCTCGAGACCGGGCGGTGGGTGATGGCTACTGGGAAGGGGTTCGAGCGCCAATCCGCGCCCGGGCCATCGGCGTAGATGTCCGCCACGTATTTCTTCCCAGGCGTCAGAAAGGACAGGGAGACGTCGAGGGTCCGGGCCTGTTCGTCGGTGATGGCGCCGAGGAACCAGTCGGGGCCGCCACGCTCCTTGCGGACGACGGCGACGTAGTCGCCGATCCGGGCCGCGAGCACCCGGGTCGTGTCCCA
>DATBBZ010000271.1:0-4611 GCA_036270745.1 Gemmatimonadales bacterium
CCGGGAAGATGTCGTACGTGTGCCCCCAGCGTTTGCCCTTCTCATCGGTATCGACTTTGTACCGCCGCGACACGAAATCGTCCTTCCCCACCCACGACTCGAGCTTCTGGTCGAGCTTGTATGCCCCGAAGAGCGCACTGCCGAGAATATGGAAGACCAGGTGCACGGTGGGGGTGCCGCGGATGGTGTCGATGTTCGACACGTCCATCGTGGCGGTGCCGACGTTGATGAATCCGTACTTGGCCTGAAAGACCAGATGCTCGCCGATCGGGAAGGGCACAGGGCGCGTGGCCGGCGCGGCGGCATTCGAGTCCGCGGCGGGAGGGGTCTGCGCACGGGCGCGGGGAACGGAAAAAAGCATCAGCGCGGCGAACATCGCCAGACGCGCGGCGCGGACCGCCGGGCGCGCCCGCCAGGCCCGCATCAACTCGTCCAATCCCGTGGTTCGTGACGCCCGCTGGCGGAGGTCGTAGCGGGCCGAATACCCGACGGTTTCGAGCTTGCGCGCGTGCCGGATGAGCCGCGCCACCAGCTCCGCATTGGCGGCCCAGCCGTCGGTGGTCAGCAGGGTTTCAGCCCCCGGGCGGAGCGCCTGCCGCAGGACCACCAGCCGGAGTGCCACGAAGCCCGATACCGTATCCCGCACACCGGGAACGCGGAGGAGTCGCGGCGCCCACGCCCGGCACCAGCGGAAGCCGCGCTTCACCGCTCCCGCGTGCTGCTTTTGCTCACCGACCACCAGGTCCGCGCCGGACTCGAGCCGTTTGACCATCTCTTCCATCGCCTCGGGGCTGTGCACGAAGTCGGCGTGAAGCGTAATCGCGCAGTCGCGCTTGGGGCGGTCGGTCCGCTGCAGGGCGGTCATGAGGAGCGCCTCGAGACTCTTGGCGTATCCCTGCCGCTCCCGGTTGGTGATCACGGTCATGGGCAGGACGCGGGCGTAGCGCCCCAGCACTTCAGCCGTATCGTCGGTGGACGCATCGTCACAAACCAGGATCTGGTACTCACGGGAAAACCCGGTGAAGACCTGGCGGACTTTCCAGAGGACCAGCCCGGCGGTACGGGCCTCGTTGTGCACGGGGACGCAGACGTAAATCATGGGCTGGAATCTAGGCGAGGAGGCGGTACTGGGCCAAAGTGGCTTCCGCCATCGACTTAGCCGTGAAGCGTGCGGGCAGGGAAGTGCGAGGTCGCTGCTCCAGGGCCACCAGCGTCTTCGTCGCGAGGGCCTCGGCATCGCCGACCGGAACCAGCCATTCGGGGGGCACAACTTCTGGAAGTCCCCCGGCCGCCGTCGCCACGACGGGCCGCTCCAGCTCGAGGGCGTGCAACATCACGCTGCCCATGCCTTCCTCCTTGGACGACATCACAAACACGCTCGCTTCCCGGATCAGGGCATCCACCGGGTCGACATACCCCACCAGATGAACGATGTCCCCGACCTGGAGGTTCGCGATTTCCCGTTGCAAGGATTCCCGGAGCGGGCCCTCGCCGGCGATCACCCAATGCAGGTGCGGTGCGCGGGCACGCGCCGCGGCGGCGGCGCGGATGAGCGTCGCCTGATCCTTGTGATCCACCAGCGCGGCGACATTGATTGCCAGCGGGGCGTCAGCGGGCAAGCTCAGGCGCATCCGGATGTCGGGAGCCCGCTCGGCGTTCGCGCGGATCTCCTCGGGATCGATGCCATCATGAATCACGACGATGTCGCGTTCGTTTACTCCGTCTTCAACCAATACGCGCTTCACTCCCGCCGATACGGCGATGATTCGATCGGCTCGGTGCCACCCGCTTCTCCGTTTGACGTGAAAATCGACGCGGCGATGCGCAATCAGCACGTAGGGGTCGCGCTTTCTTGGTTGCCAGAGAGCGAGCGAAAGGCTGTGGCTGTCGTGCACATGAACGATATCTGGTTGAAAGTCGTTGATGGCGCGTTTGAGCGCGAACCAGGCGCTCGGCGACAGGCCGATATCCCAGCTCGTCTCGATAACGGAGGCTCCGTCCGCGCGGGCACGGTCCGCGAGCTTCGATCCGAAAGCCGTGATGAGGTTGTTTTGAACGTCAGGGTGGCTAGTGAACTCCCGGCAGAGCAGACGGACCTGATTTTGCCCTCCCCGCCACTCCCGTCCGGAGTCGACCTGTAGCACCCGCACCGTCAGGCCGTCCTGGCCGTCAGCCGGCGCGGTGGACGCCGCCCAGCACGGTGCGGAGCTCGGCGAGCGTGAAGGGCTTATGGAGAAACGGCCTGCCAAGGGATTCGAGGAAATGCAAGGTATCGCCGCGCACGGTGTCTCCCGTGGCGAAGATCACCCGCTCGGCCACCCCAGGGTGCTCTCCCGCCAACTTCTCGTACATCTCCCGGCCGCCGAGACGCGGCATCCGGAGATCGCACACGATCACGTCGAAGGGTGCGGCAATGGCGCGATCCACGGCGTCGCTTCCGTCGGATGCGACCTCGACCGAATGGCCCCAGGCCTCGAGCGTCGCCCGCATGTAGTGGAGGATGTGGGGCTCGTCGTCCACCACCAGCACGCGCAGCTGTTCACCGATGGCCCCGGGGGCGGCCTGGCCGCCGCTCGCGCGCGCCACCCCGGAGCCCGGAAGCTCGACGGTGAACGTCGCCCCCTGGTTCGGCGCCGAATCGAGTGTGATGCGGCCGCCATGCTCTTTCACGATGCCCTGCGAAATGGAGAGGCCCAGTCCAGTGCCCTGACCTTCGGGCTTGGTGGTGAAGAACGGCTCGAAGACCCGTTGGGTCAGGTCCTCGGCGATGCCCGGCCCATCATCGGCAATGGAGACCGAGCATCCGTCGAGCCACCGGCGGGCGGTGATCCAGATGTGCCCGCCCCCCGGCCGTTTCGTGCTCGCGATCGCCTGCGCCGCGTTCACGATCAGATTGACGAACACCTGCTTGATCTGGTTCGAATTCACCGCGATGGGCGGGATGGCGGGCTCGACCTCGAGTGCGGCTTCAACTTTGAGCGCCATCAGCTGATTGCGGAGGAGCGCGAGCGTGGACTCGAGAAGCGGACGAATCGAATGCGACTGCCGCTCGCCCTCCTGCTTCCGCGCGAACGACAACAGGTTCCGCACGATCGTCGCGGCCCGCTCGGCCTCCTGCCGGATGACCTGCAGCGGCTCGACGAGTGCGGGCGGGATCTCGCCGGCCTCGGCGAGAAAGTCGGAGAAGCCCACCACGGACGCGAGTGGATTGTTGAGGTCGTGCGCCACGCCGGCGATGAGCTGGCCCATGGCCGACATCTTCTCGGACTGAATCAGCTGGTCCTGGAGGTGATGGCGGTCGGTCGTGTCTTCGAAGAGCAGGACAGCGGTGCCGACGTCCGCGCCCGCCATCCGGGTCGCGCCGACCGCGAACACGCGGTCTCCCGACCGGATTTCGATCGGCGCGGCCCCGGGCGCCAGTAATACCCGGGACACGATATCCGCCCAGGCGGGCGGCACGAGCGAGAGCCACGCGCGCCCGGGAAGGGCCGTCACCGGCACCTGAATCAGGTCCGCGAACACGCGGTTCGCGCGGCGCACGATGCCCTGGCCGTCCACGATGCAGATCGCCTGCGAGATGGAATCCGCGGTCAGCTCCCACTCGCGCTTGCCGACCGACAGGAGCTCCACGAGCCGCGCATTGGCGAGCGCGATGGCCGCCTTGGCGCAGACCACCTTCACATACGCCAGCTCGGGTTCGGCGAAGGCCAGCGGTTTGTCGGAGCCGATGGACACGGCGCCGATGGCCCGGCCGACGGCGAGGAGGGGTGCTCCGATCCACGAGGCCGGCGGCTCGATGACCCCGGAGGACCCGGCCCGGGCGGCCTCGGCGGCGACATTCTTGGGAATGACGAGCGGGCCCTTGCGCAGAGCGAGCTGCAGGAGCGGATCGTCGGTCCGCGTGGGCGTCGGCGACTGATCGTGGACGATGGTGAGGTGATTGGATTCGAGGTCGAGCAGGACGACGGACAGCTGGCTGGGCCGGAGCGGCTCGTCGAAGGCGCGGGCCATCACATCGACCACCGTGCTGGGGCGGAAGGCGCTGGACAGCTCGGAGGAGATCGAGGTCAGCCGGTCCAGGATGGAGACGGCGGCTTCGGGGACTCCTCGCTTCACCCGACCGCCTCGACGCCGAGGGCGGCCTCGGCAAAGGCGCGGAAGAGCCCGACTTCGGCGATGTCCTCCGGGTGCCACTGGACGCCAATCAGCCACTGGCCTTCCGGCTGACGCAACTCGACCGCTTCCACCACGCCGTCGGGAGCCCGCCCCGTGACGGTCAGCGCGGGCGCGATGTCCCTCAACGCCTGGTGGTGCCGGCTGTTGGCGCGCAGGGGCTGCCGGTTCACCGTGCGACCCAGGAGAGACAGGCGCTCGATGGCGACCTCATGCTCTCCGGCGTCGTGGGCGATAGGCCCCGGGCACTCGGACGGCAGGTCCTGATAGAGGGAGCCCCCCAGCGCCACGTTCAGGATCTGCATCCCGCGGCAGATCGCGAACACCGGAATCCGCAGGGTGAGTGCCGCGCGCGCCAGGGCGGCTTCGACTTCGTCACGTTGAGGGTCGATCCGCCCCAGCTGGGGATGGGGGCGGGCTCCATACAACGCGGGATCG
>DATBBZ010000272.1:0-1717 GCA_036270745.1 Gemmatimonadales bacterium
GGGAGCATCAGCACCGCGGTGCCCAGTCCGGCCCGGTCCGAGAGTGTGCCCACGAGATAGGGCGACAGGATGTCCCCCAGGGCGTGAATGCTGAACACACTCACGGCCACAGCCATGGTTCGGATTTCAGGACGTACCACATTGACGATCTGTGAGTTGATGGGGCCCGTCGAGGCGAACATCAGGAGCTGAGCACCGACCATCGCGGTCCAATAGACCGTGGGTGCGGGCGCGGCGAGGGCGACGTAGAAGAGCGGCGCCGCTGCCAACGTGGCGACGCCCGACAGCCACAGGTACGCGTGCCGGGAACGGGCAAGCAGTCGATCTCCCAGCCATCCACCGACCGCGGTGCCGACGAGCCCGGTTACGACGACGACCGCCCCGAACTGGATCGTCGCCTGCGCCCGAGACAACCCCCGCACCCGTTCGAGGAATGACGCCATCCAGGCAGCGACCCCGCCCAGCGCGAACGTGTACGCGGCGTAGCCGAGCACCGTCGTCACGTACCGCCCGTTGCTCGCCAGCGCGCTCAGGGTCTTCCGGAAGTCGGGCGTGGCGCCGGATCCTTCCGGGTCGTGGGCGCCACGGGGAGCGTCCCACAGCTTTGCGGCGAACCAGGCGAGGACCAGACCGGGACCGCCGGCCACGAAAAACGCCGCCCGCCATCCCCAGTGATGGTCCACCAACCCGCCGACGACGAAGCCCAACGCCGATCCGACCGGTAGAGCGATGAAGAAGACCGCAAAGGCCCGTCCCCGCGTGGCGCGGGGGAAGTAGTCCGCCAGGAGACTGGGCCCCACAGTGCCGTAGGCCGCTTCGCCGACGCCGACCGCCGCGCGGGCGAGGAGCAGCTGGAGGTAGCTTCGGGCCAGACCTCCGGCCGCCGTCGCCAGGCTCCACAGGAACACACCGAAGGCGAGCACGCGCGGGCGCTTCCCGCGGTCTCCGGCCCGGCCAAAGATCGGGGCCGTGAGGGTGTACACGGCGAGAAAACCGCTCATCAGGAGGCCGAGCTGCTTGTCGGTGGGGTGGAGGGGCGACTGTTTCAAGCTCTCGAACAGGGCCGGGACGACATAGCGGTCGAGATAGTTGAAAAGATTGACGAACGAGAGGACGATTAGCCCGTTGCGGGCGAGGCGGGCGTTGTTCACGGCGGCTGAAATTGTAGCTTCCGGGCATGTCCCGCGAGTGGCTTGTCTACGTGTTACGCTGCCGTGACGGCTCCCTCTACACCGGCATCACTAACGACCTCCCCCGCCGCCTGGCCAGCCATCGGGCCGGCACCGGCAGCGCCTACGTCCGCACGCGCCTGCCGGTTCGCGTCGTCCACCGGGAGCCCCAGCCCGATCGCTCCGCCGCCCTCCGGCGAGAGGCGGCGATCAAGAAGCTGACGCGGCCGGACAAGCTCGCGCTGATCCGGGGGCGCCGATGAGCAGCCGCAAGGACGTCGCCGGACTGATCGTCGCCATCGTGATCGCGCTCGTCTGTGTCCGTCTCGGGATCTGGCAGATCGCGCGGCTGCGCCAGCGGCGCGCCGCCAACGCCGGTATCGAGTCCCGTGAACGGGCGCCGGTGCTCGACGTCACCGGTTCGGAGTCGCTCGATTCCGTTCAGTGGCGACGAGTCCGGGCGGCCGGCGCCTACGACTACGCGCGGGAGCGGGTCTGGACCGGCCGGACCTTCCAAGGCGTTCCGGGCGTGGTGTTGCTGACGCCCC
>DATBBZ010000273.1:0-10088 GCA_036270745.1 Gemmatimonadales bacterium
AACGGCTTCGCCCGGGAGCAGAACATCACGTCGGCCTCCGTGACCCGCGACATCGCGACGTCCCAGGCCGCCGACACCCGGCGCTCCGTCAATGCGTCGATCTCCCAGCAAGTCATCGCGCTGGCGGCATCTCATACGCAGGTCGCGATCTCCGAGCAGAACGTGGCGTCCGGCACGGAAGGGCTCCGCGTAGCACAGGAGAAGTTCAAGTTCGGCGCCGGGCTCCTGGTGGACGTCGAGACCGCGGAGAGCAACCTGGCGCAGGCGCAGGTCAACCTGGTCCAGGCGCGGTTCTCCTACCGCACCGCCCTCGCGACCCTCGCCGCCCTGATAGGGAAAGAGCTGTGATCGCCACCGCCTCCCCGGTGCAGGAGTTCCAGACCGGCGACACGCCGCTCCCCGATATCGTCATCCTGACGCACCGGCTGGCGCGTGAATACGTGATGGGGACGGAAACGGTGCGCGCGCTCCGCGGCGTCGATCTGCAGATCCGTCAGAACGAATTCGTCGCGATCATGGGACCTTCGGGTTCGGGCAAGTCGACCTTCATGAACATGATCGGCTGCCTCGATACCCCGTCGGCCGGCGAATACTGGCTGAACGGCCAGAAGGTGAGCGAGCTCCAGGACGACGCCCTGGCGCGGATCCGGAACAAGGAAATCGGGTTCGTGTTTCAGACCTTCAATCTCCTGCCCCGGGCCAACGCGCTCCACAACGTGGAGCTGCCGCTGATCTACGCGGGGGCGAAGGCGCGGGCGCGGCGCGAGAAGGCCGCGGAGGCCCTGAAGAAAGTCGGACTCGGAGACCGGATGGATCACCGCCCCAACGAGCTGTCGGGCGGACAGCGCCAGCGGGTCGCCATCGCCCGTGCGCTGGTGAACGATCCCAGCATTCTCCTGGCCGACGAGCCGACCGGTAATCTCGACTCGGCCACCGGCCACGACATCATGCGGTTGTTCGAAGAGTTGTGGGACGCGGGACAGACCATTGTGCTGGTGACGCACGAACCCGATATCGCGGCCCGGGCGCACCGGCAGATCCACCTGCTCGACGGCAAGATCGAGCGTGACGAGAGGACGGAAACGAAGTGAAGCGCATCGTGTTGCTCGGCGGCCTCGCCGCCTTAGGCCTCGCCGGCTGCAAGAAGGCCGCGCAGGCCCCCGTGTACATCGCGGTCCCGGTGGAACGGCGGAACATCGTCGTCGCCGCCGCCGCGGCCGGCCCCATCCAGCCCATCCTGACCGTGAGCGTGAAGTCCCAGGCCTCCGGGGCTGTCACCGAGATGCACGTGCAGACCGGTCAGGAAGTGAAGCCGGGCCAGCTGCTCGCGCTGATCGATCCGCGCCTCCCCAAGAGCGCGCTGGACCAGGCGCAGGCCTCGGTGGATCAGGCCCAGGCGAGCTTCGACTACGCCAAGAATCAGCTGGCGCGCGAAGACACGCTCTACAAGGTGCAGGCGGTCACGCAGCAGGAGTACCAGAACACCAGGGTGACGTATGCGCAGGCCCGGTCCGCCCTGATCACGGCGCAGGCCAATCTCTCGGACGCGAAGATCGCCTACGACCAGACCCGGGTCACCGCGACCCTCGCCGGCACCATCATTCTGAAGGAAGTGGACATCGGAACCGTGATCTCGAGCCCCACGCACGACGTCACGGGCGGTACCGAGATGTTCCAGATGGCCAACCTGGACACGGTGCAGGTGCAGGCGATGGTCGATGAGACGGACGTGGGCAAGGTCCAGGCGGGCCAGCCAGTGACCATCACCGTCGACGCCTACCCGAGCCATCCCTTCCAGGGGAACGTCCTCAAGGTGGAGCCGAAGGCCACGGTCAACCAGAACGTGACCCAGTTCCCCGTGGACATCAACATTCTGAACCCGGGGCACGTGCTGAAGCCCGGTATGAACACGGAAGTCGAGATTCACGTCGGCTCCCGCGACTCGGTATTGGCGATCCCCACCTCGGCACTGCGGACGCAGAAGGACGTCGCGTCGGCGGCCTCGGTGCTGGGGCTCGATCCCAATCAGGTCCTGGCCCAGCTCGCGGCCTCGGCCCCCAAGCCGGCGCCCAACACCAAGGGCGACACGGCCGCCTCGATGGGCAACAGCGCCGGCGCCGGGACCGTGACCATGCCCGACGGGCGCGTCGTGAAGCTCCCCACGGGTGTCACCGCCGCGCAGGCCCAGGCGATCTTCACCAAGATGCGGAACGGCGGATTCGGGGCGCTGAGTCAGGACGATCAGGCCGTGATGATGAGGATGCGGCAGGCGAATGGCGGCGGGATGGGCGGCGGCGGACGGGGCCGGGGTGGGCAGGGTGGCGGTGTGGGCGGACCGGCGGCGAGCCTGCAAACCAACAGTTATATCGTCTTCGCGCTCCGGAAGGGCCAGCCGACCGCCGTACAGATCAAAACCGGTCTGTCCGACTTGGACTACGTCGAAATCGCAAGCGGCCTGACCGAGAGTGATACGGTCCTGCTCCTCCCCAGCGCGTCGCTGGTGCAGTCGCAGGCCCAGTTCAAGCAGCGGATGCAGGGAATCACCGGCGGGGGCCTCCCCGGCGTCCGTCAGCAGCCCCAGGCGTCCGGAGCGAGGTAGTCATGCTGCTCGGTGAGATCATCGCGGTCGCGTTGACGGCGATCCGGGCCAACAAGCTCCGGTCGCTCTTGACCATGCTGGGCATCATCATCGGCGTCGGCGCTGTGATCACCATGGTCGCGCTCGGCTCCGGCGCTCAGAAAGCGGTCCAGGAGCGGATCCAGGCGCTAGGCCCAACACTCCTGACCGTGTTCCCCGGGCAGAGCTTCCGCGGGGGCGTCGCGTTCAGCACCCGGGTGTCGCTGACCATGGACGACGACACCGCCATGCTCAACAACAAGCACTACATCAGTGAAGTGGTGCCCGAGCTGTCGGGAAATCTGCAAGTGCAGTACTCCAACCAGAACATCAACACGACGGTGCTCGGAAGCACCGCCAACTATTTCGACGTGCACAGCTACTCGATGGTGGCGGGGCGCATGTTCACGCCCGGCGAGGACGACGCACGCAAACGGTACGCGGTCCTGGGCGGGCAGGTGCCCAGCGACCTCAACGCGAATCCGCAGGCGATGATCGGTCAGCAGATCCAGATCCGCGGGATTCCATTCGAGATCATCGGCATCTTGTCCAACAAGGGGTCGCAGGGGTTCAACAATCCGGACGAACAGATTCTCATCCCGCTCCAGACCGCCCGGTACCGGATCTATGGATCGAACCGCATCCGGGATCTCACCGTCGAAGTGGGTGACCTCGCCAACATGAATCTCGGGATGATCGAAATCGAGTCGATCCTGCGCCGCCAGCACAAGATCCGTCCCGGGATGGACGACGATTTCCAGATTCGGAATCAGACCGACATTCTGTCGACGTTCCAGGACACGGCGCAGACCTTCGGGTTCCTGCTCGCCGGCATCGCCACCGTCAGTCTCATCGTGGGCGGCATCGGGATCATGAACATCATGCTGGTGTCGGTCACCGAACGCACGCGCGAGATCGGCGTGCGCAAAGCCCTGGGCGCGACGCGGTTCAACATTCTGTTCCAGTTCCTGGTCGAGGCGCTCGTCCTCTGCATGGCCGGGGGCGTCGTGGGCATCGTCCTCGGAACGGGCGGCGCCATCGTGTTATCGCAGCTGGCCCACTGGAACACGTCGATTTCGATCTTCGCGATCGTCCTCGCCTTCTTCTTCAGCGCGCTGGTGGGACTCCTCTTCGGCGTCTGGCCCGCCCGCCGGGCCGCCAGCCTCGATCCGATCGACGCGTTGAGATACGAGTAGCGCGAGACGAGTGGCGTAAGGCCGCGACGAGCGGGGATGAGGGGAGAGGGAAGCGGGAAGAGTGAGAACACTACACCTCCCACTTCCCTCTTCCCGCTTCCCTCTCCCCGTCACTCCATTAGTTTCCGGGCGTGCTGATCCCGCTCCTCCTCGCGCTCCAGGGTCCGCAAGGCGCCGACCCGCGACCCGTCTTCGCCGGACGCAGCGGGGCGCTCACCGTCGCGATTCCGCGCGTGGACGCCCGCGTCACGATCGACGGCAACCTGGACGAGCCGGTCTGGGGCCAAGCCGCCCTGCTCACCGGCTTCTCCCAGTACACACCCGTCGACGGGTTGTCGGCCGCCGACTCCACGCAGGTGCTGGTGTGGTACGGCCCCGACGCGATCTACTTCGGCATTCGCGCGTTCGAGCCTCACGGCGATCTGGTCCGCGCCACTATGGCCGATCGCGATGCCATCGACGCGGACGACAACGTCCAGATCCTGCTCGACACCTACCATGACCACCGGCGCGCCCTCGAGTTCGCGGTGAATCCGCTGGGCGTGCAGGAGGACGGGGTCCGGAGTGAGGGGCTGGCGGGTGCCGCCGGAGGCGGGAACGCAGCCACCGGACGCTTCGACGGAGTCATTGATCTCAATCCCGACTTCGTCTGGGAGTCCCGCGGGCACGTCACCCCGTGGGGGTACCAGGTCGAGGTCCGGATCCCCTTCAAGAGCATCAGGTACCAGAGCATCAATCCCCAGGACTGGGGACTGCAGGTCATCCGGTACGTGACCCACTCGGGGTACCAGGACACGTGGACACCGGTGGTGCGCGCCAACGCCAGCTTCCTCATCCAGGCGGGCACCATCACCGGGCTCTCCGATCTGCACCGCGGGCTGGTGATGGACGTGACGCCGGAGTTCACGACCAAGGTCGAAGGTGACTCTGCGGCAGTCGGACGCTATCTCTACCACGGCACGCCGGAAATCGGCGGGACCCTGCACTGGGGGCTCACCAGCAACCTGAGCCTGGCCGCGACCGCGCACCCCGACTTCTCCCAGGTGGAAGCCGACGCCGCCCAGGTGACCGTGAACCAGCGCTTCGCGCTGTTTTATCCCGAAAAACGGCCCTTCTTCCTCGACGGCCTCGAGCAGTACGACACGCCGAATGCCCTCATCTACACGCGGCAGATCATTCAGCCGGTGGCGGGTGCCAAGCTCACCGGCAAGGCCGGAGGCACCAACCTCGCCTACCTCGGCGCGGTGGACGCCGTCGATCCGGCCACGGGGAAGAATCCCGTCTACAACGTCCTGCGCGTCGCCACGGACCTCGGAGCGAGCTCGACTGCCGGGGTCGCCTATACCGATCGCGTCGAAGGAGCCGACTACAACCGCGTGCTGGGCGTGGACTCGCGCGTCCTCTGGGGCACGGGCTGGTTTTCCCAGGCGCAGGTGGCCGGGTCGTGGACGCGCGACGGCGCGGGCGTACGGGCGGGCACGCTTTGGGATGCCACGCTGGGCGATTTCACCGGACGCCGGTACGGAAACCACTTCGAGTTCGTCGGGATCACCCCGAATTTCGAGGCTGCCTCGGGGTTCGTGAACCGGACCGGCGTCGTCTTCGCCCGCCTGTTCAACCGGTTCACCTGGTACGGCCAGCCCGGCGCCACGATGGAGCAGCTCCAGACCATTTTCATGGGGACGCCGCTCTGGCGGTACGACGACTTCTGGCACGCCCGCGGGACCATCGAGGGCGGCTGGACGAACACCTGGGGGCTTACCCTGCGGGGCGGGTGGAACCTGAGCGCCGCCGTGAGTGACAATCTCCAGCGCTTCGACTCGGCGACGTACGGCGGGTACCGCGTCGACCGCGGGGTCGACACCATCGCGTTCACCATTCCCCACGGCCTGTACAACCTGATCGGTGCGAATGCGGGGGTCACCAGCCCGTACCGGGCCCTCCAGTGGTCGCTCAACGTCGGCTACGGACACTCCGTGGTCTTCGCCGAGGCCGCCGAAGGGAAAGAGCTGACCACCAATGCGACTCTCTCCTGGAAGCCGACCTCTTCCATCCGGCTCTCGGCCACCTGGCTCCACGATCGCCTGGTGCGGGAGCGGGACGGAAGCGAATTCGCGCTCGCCAACATCCCGCGACTCGAGGTCGACTACCAGATCAACCGGTCCGTGTTCGTGCGGTACATCGGCCAGTACGTGGCCCAGCGCCGGTCCGCGCTCCAGGACCCCCGCACCGGACAGCCGCTCCTGGTCAACAGCGCGGCGGTGGTCGGCACCCTGTCGAACGGGTTCCGGAACGACTTCCTGCTTTCCTACAAGCCGGTGCCGGGAACGGTGTTCTTCCTGGGGTACGGGACGTCGCTCTCCGAGCCGACGGCATTCGGGTTTTCGAACCTGCAGCGCGTGCAGGACGGCTTCTTCCTGAAGGCGAGCTACCTCTTCCGGATGTAGGCCCCGACCCCCCATCCGGACGCCTCGTCCGGAGCGTCCCTTCTACCAGCAGATCACGTCGCCACCCTCGGCCTTACTGAGGTACTGTCGGAATCGAGGTTGAAGTACGCCTCGATCTCGTCCAGGAGATCGTCGTCCGAGTAGATGCCCGTGAGGATCCGCTCGGGCCCGCCGGGATCGAGGAGGACGTACCCGTACGGGTAATCGAGGCCCGACAGCACCACCATGCGGCGGCGATGGGCCGGTCCCTCGACGTAGACGGTGTCTGCGGTCGTCGGTACGATGACGATTCCGGCCCGTTTGAGCTCACGAGCTACCTGATCCGTGTAGTACGTCAGGTCGTCGTACGCGGAGCTCGCGTCACCCGCGGACAACGTGTCGGTGGCGCCGAGCCAGAAGACGATCAGGGTGGGGCCGGTGATCACCCGTGGGCGCCGGAGCGCGGAGCGGCCGGAGTCCCGAAGCTCGAGCGAGTCGGGCCCGCGACCCGGGGGCGCGTGCAGCCCCCGCCGGTTGCGTGCCAGGGGCACGTGCGAACGGCAGCCGAATGCCAGAAGCCCCAGGAGGATGACGATGGCCGACTTCATGGGAAGGAATATATTCGCCACATGACTACTCAGCCGCCTCAATTGGTCCGGCGCCATCACTGGATCGTCCGGCTGTGCCACTGGGCAACGGTGCTCGTCCTGGCCGGCTTGATCGCCTCGGGACTCCAGATCTACGAGGCATACAACCACTTCGGCAACCGGGGCGATCCGGCGTATCCCAGCCCATTCAACGGCGTCGTGTTTCCGCACTGGAGCCGCCTGGGGGGCTGGCTCGCCGCCGGGCTCAACTGGCACTTCGCCCTCATGTGGCCCTTCGCGCTGGGCGGCTTCTTGTACCTCTCCTACCTGGCGTTCAGTGGTGAGTGGCGATCCCTGCTGTTCCGGCCGCGCGACCTCCGCGGCGCCATCGAGATGCAGAAGTACTATCTCGGCCTTCGGAAAGAGCACCCGCCCCAGGGCAAACACAATCCGCTCCAGAAGCTGGCGTACACGTTCATCATCTTGTTGGGCACGCTATCGATCTTGACCGGTCTCTCGATCTACAAGGCGACGCAGTTCGGGTGGCTCACCAGGTTCTTTGGCGGCTTCCAGGCCGCCCGGTACTGGCACTTCTGGGCCGTGTGGATCTTCGTCGGCTTTACGCTGGTGCACGTCACCCTGGTCTTCGTCGTCGATCCGCACTCCCTGCGCGCGATGCTCACCGGGTGGTACCGGGGGAGGTTCCCCAGCCATGATTGACCGCCGTTCCTTTTTCAAGGCCGCCGGCGGCGCCGCCGCCGCATCTCTCGTGGCGGCGTGCGGCTGGGATGGAGGCGGCAGCGTCAAGCCCGCGCTGTTGTCCATCTCCCGGTTGAACGACTGGGTGGGCGAACACCTGCTCTTCTCGCCGAGCCGCCTCGCCCCGAATTACGACCCGAATCTCCGGAGCGCGGGGCTCCCGGCGTACTTCATCTCCGATACCGTTCCGATGCTCAAAGACCCGGCGACGTGGCGTCTCTCGGTGGGCGGGATGGTCCGCACGCCCCTGAGCCTCACCCTGGACGACATCAAGCGGATGCCCAGCGTGACGTACACCGTCAAGCACCATTGCGTGGAGGGCTGGAGCGCGATCGCCACCTGGACGGGCGTCCCCGTGAGTGCCTTGGCGCAGCGGAGCGGCATGACGCCGGCGGCGCACTACATCGACTTTCAGTCCTTCGACGCCGGGTATTCCAATGGGTGGGATCTCGCGAGCGCCATGCACCCGCAGACGATTCTCGCGTACGCCATGAATGACCGGCTGCTGGGGCCCGATCATGGAGCGCCATTGCGGTTGTACTCGCCGACCAAGCTCGGCTACAAGATGACAAAGTATCTCACGACCATGAACTTCACTGAGCAGAGACCGGGCGGGTATTGGGAAGATCAGGGATATCCCTGGTTTGGAGGAATCTAGGTTGCAGGCAGACGGCTAGACGTCTGCCTGGCACCTGTGCACTAGCCGATCAAGTCCAGAGCATCGTACATGGACCCCGCCGTCTGATACCGGTCAGCAGGATTCCGTCCCATCGCTTTGAGTATCACCGCCGCGAGCGTTTCGGGTACTTCGGCATTGAGCGTCCTCGGATCCGGCGGCTCTTCTTCGATATGCTTTGCGATCAACGCCCAGGGCGTATCCGCCTCGAAGGGCACGCGCCCGGCGACGCACTCGAAGAGCACGACGCCCGCGGAGTAGAGATCGCTGCGGGGATCCAGGTCGAGCCCTTGCAGCTGCTCCGGGGACATGTAATCGGGCGTGCCGATGGACATGCCCGCCTCGGTCAGCCCCTTGCCCTTGGGTGGATTGGCGAGGCGCGCGATTCCGAAGTCCATCACCTTCAGAAATCCGCTGGGCTCGACGACCATGTTCTGCGGTTTGATGTCCCGGTGGATCACGCCCTGCTCGTGCGCCACTTCCAGGGCCCGGCACAACTGCTTCCCGATGGTGAGCGTCACCGGAATCGGCAGGCGCCCCCGGCCTTCGATCAGGGACTTGAGAGACTTCCCTTCCACGAACTCCATGGTGAGGTAGTAGGTCCCCTTGACCTCACCCAGGTCATACGTCCGCACGACGTTGCGGTGGGCGATCTTTCGAGCGAGCCGGATCTCCTGCTTGAAGCGGTCGAGGGCCACGGTGTCGGTGGACATGGCTTCGGACCGAAGCGTTTTGATGGCCACCGGCTCCTGCAACTCCCGGTCGAAGGCGCGATAGACGACGCCCATGCCGCCCATCCCCAGCACTTCCTTCACTTCGTAGCGGCCGGCGAAGAGGGACCCCGGAGAGAGCATGGTGCCGGAGCTCGCCGCCGCCGCGGCCCGGACTGCGGTCGGCACCGCAGAAATCGGCTGGGTGGCGGCCGCCCCGGTGGCCGACATCATGTACTCCACCAGATCACTCTTCTCCTTCAAATCCTCCACCAACCCCTTGAAGTCCTGAGACAGCATGCCGATCTCGTCGCTCGACGAGACGCCCACGTCCACCGAGTAGTCCCCGTCCCGAACCTTGCGGGTCGCCTCCGCCAGGCGTCGCACCGGGCCCGCGATCTTCGACGCGCCGACCCACGCCACGAAGAGCGCCAGCAGGAAACCGACGCCGAACGCGTAATAGAGCGCGCGCTGGAGCGTGCGGAAGGTCGCCATCTCCTGATCGCGGGACCGGAGCGCGACATAGCCGCCCAGCCGGGCGCCGCCGGCGGAGAGGATCCGCTCTTCCAGGCCGATGTAGTGGCTGCCGGACATGTCGGCCGACATCTCCATGCCGGTGGTGTCGGCCGTGGTATCTCCGCCCAGGTTCGCGGCCAGCACCTGCAGGATCTCGCTGGTCGACACCGTCGCTCCGACCGGGAAAGGCCGGTCCAGCGTGTCCACGGAGAAGAAGACCAGGTCGGTCTGCGTCGCCACCTTGATGGCCTTGGCGAGCGCGTCGTCGAACGGATAGGCCACGACCAGCACCCCCTGCGGCGCGTCCTTGGGAGTGGCGCGGAGCGGCATGGCGACGGCGTAGTACAGCGAGTGCGTCTGGAGGTCGCCGAACGCACCCTCCGTCGCATCACCGGAGAGCGCGTTGGCGAAGAGGGGGCTGCCAGAGTAGTCGATGTTCGCTTCGTCCGGCTTGTCCGTCCGGGCGATCAGGATCCCCTCGGCATTGGTCACCATCGCCCAGGCGGCGCCGGCCAGCTTGCGAATCTCGTCAGCTTGATCGCGCGCGTCCTCACGCTTCTGACCCTAGAGGAGCCGGGTGCGGTACTGAGGCACGCTCGCG
>DATBBZ010000274.1:0-8217 GCA_036270745.1 Gemmatimonadales bacterium
GGGCTGGAAGCGGCCATCATGCGCGGCCTGGCGCGGGATCCCGCCGGGCGGCAGCCGGCCGTCGAAGCCCTGGCGGCGGAGCTGGAGCAGGGCCTGACCGCGGAGCCGACTCCCCCGCCTTCGAAGGGGCTCTTTGGGGCGCTGAAGAGCATCGTCGGCAGGAAGTGAGATCATAGTAGTAGTAAGCACTACTACTATAAAACCTGATGACTGACCTCGAACGCCTTCGCGATCTTCTGCTCGCCCGCTCGGTGACCCGCGGGGACTTCACCCTCTCGTCCGGACGTAAGTCCACGTTCTATATCGACGCCCGCCGAACCACCATGTCCGGCGACGGACTGGCCCTCATCGGCTCCCTGGGACTCGAGCACCTGGCCGCCCGGGGCTGGGCCCCCCGCGCCGTGGGCGGCCTCACCCTCGGCGCCGATCCCGTAGCCTATGCGATCGCCGCGGCCGCCCGGACCCGCCCCCCCCGGACCCCCCCTGCCCCGCCCCTGGACGCGTTTACCATTCGGAAGCAGGCCAAGACCCATGGGACGGGACGGCGGATCGAGGGGTGCTTCGAGGCGGGACAATCCGTCGTGGTGGTGGAAGACGTGATCACCACCGGCGGCTCCGCCCAGGAAGCCATCGCGGCGCTTTCGGCCGAAGGAGCGAAGATTCTGGGCGTGTTCGCCGTCGTGGACCGGGGAGAAGGAGGGCGGGAGGTGCTGGAGCGGGCCGGACATCCGGTCGAGGCCCTCCTCACCGCCGCCCAGCTCGGCCTGTGACGATCCCCTCCCTCAATCCCGAAAAGCGGTCCCTCGCGGGATGGCTCCGGGGCCGGCCCGATGACGCGGCGGGGCTCGAGCAGCGCCTCAAGGACCTCGACACCTTCGCCCGCTCGCTCTCGCGCCGCTGGGTGATGGTCTCGGGCGTCTTCCTGGTCGGGATCCTGGGTTGGATGAGCGGCACCATCCGCACCGAACCCGGCACCGTGGTGCTCGCCGCCGGCGCCGGGGCCATCCTCAACGCTCTGGTCGGCCTGGTGAATGAGCGGGGCTGGTACCGGTGGTGGCTGATCTACGTCCTCACGCTCCTCGACGTCCTCCTCGTCGCGCTCCCGGTAGTCTGGTTCGGACATGGCGGGCTCATCGCCGGGTTCTTCATCGCGGTCCTGCCCTACACGTTCGACCAGGGTCGCACCGTCGGCGACTTCCTCGTACTCGTCGCGTCCCTCGCTTATCTCGCCGCGACCATGCTGCACGGCTCGATCTACGACCGCTCGGCGGACATCCCGCCGGCCGCGTACCTCGAGACCGTGGTCTTTGTGGCCGTCGCCATGGCTTTGAAGCGGATTCCCGCGACCCTGATCACCCGCATCCGCGCGACGCGGAGCATCATGGGCTCGGCGGAGCAGGGACAGCTCGGCGTCCGGGCCGCGGCGGCCGAGTCCGACGAGCTGGGCTTCCTGGAAAAGAGCCTGAACCGGATGCTCGACGAGATCGGCGCGACCATCTCGACGGTCCAGCACGAGGCCGACGAAGTCGCCGCGTTCGCCGAGGAGCTCGCCGCCGCCGCGGAGCAGATTCACGCCACCTCCGAAGCGGTCACGCACACGGCCAAGGGACTGGCGGACGATCTGGTCGGCCAACGCAACGTCGCCGAAGGGGCGCGGGCCGAGAGCGCGAAAGCGGCGGCCCAGGCGGAAGGGCTCAAGAGCCGGGCGGAGCGGATGCAGACCGATGCCGGGCAGCTCGCGTCGACGGCGGAGCGGGGACGGGACCGGGTGGAGCGCGCCAGCCAGACCCTGCGGTCGGTCCGCGAAGAGGTTCGGGCCACGGCCGCGACCGTCGGCGGCCTGTCGGCGATGTCCGACCGCATCGGCGGCTTCGCGCAGACCATCGCCCGGATCGCGCGGCAGACCCACCTGCTCGCGCTCAACGCCGCCATCGAAGCCGCTCGCGCCGGCGAGCACGGCGAGGGGTTCGGTGTCGTCGCCCAGGAAGTGCGGGGCCTGGCGGGGGAAGCGGGGAAGTCGGCGCGGGAAGTGGCCGAGTTGGTGAGCGAGATCCGCACCGGCATCACGGCGGCGGCGCGGGCCATGGAGACCGGCGAAAGTCAGGTGCGGGACATCGGCGCCGTGGCCGCGGAGGCGGACGGCGCCCTTCGCGAGCTGCATGAAGGCGTGCAGCTCATCGGCGGCCTGGTGGACGCCACGGCCGAGGTCTCCCGCACCCAGGCCGAACGGCTGGCTCAGCTGGCGCAGTCCTTGGCGCAGGTCTCGACGGTATCGGGGGTGTCAGCGGAGCACGCCACGAGCGCCGCGTCCGCCACCCAGGCGCAGATCACCTCCATGGGCGACCTCACCGCCACGTCGCAGCAGCTGGCACAGCTGGCCGAGCGCCTCCGGGCCAGCATTGCGCGTTTCGCCGTATTGAAGCCCGAGCAGACCACCGCCGAGCACCGGGTCGTCCGCGCCGCCGCGGACTGATTTCACCCCGCCCGGGAGACGCGAGGCGCGTCGGATCCTTGGTCCCAAAACCCCGCGTTCAAGGGGTAGAACGCGCGCAGGGCCTCCCGGTACGGGGTGATCAACAGGTCTACGTAACGCGACAGCGCCACCTCAAAGGGGAAGCGGCTCCGGAACTCACCCGCCGTCACGCCCAGAATCGCCTTCAGATGCCTTCCGAAACTCTGCGGGGAAGAGAAATCCAGCCGGTACGCCACGTCCGACACCGACAACCCCGGGTTCTGAAACAGATAGGCCGCGTGCAGCAGGCGCATGGCGGAGAGATACCGTTTGGGGGAGGGCAGGGTGGCGCGTTGAAACCGTGACACGAACGTACTCGGCGTCACGCGCAGATGGCGGGCGAGGCCCCGCACCGTCACGATCACCGGCGCGAGCCGGACCACCGCTTCGAAGAACACCCGCGTTTCCTCGGGCGCATCGCCGAGTGCTGGCACCAGTCGAGCGAGAATCCGGGCTGCTGCCGGCGTGACTGGATGCCCGAAGACGTCGCGCAGGCGGCGCCACGCACCCGGCTCGGTGCAGTCGACCGCGGAGCGGATCCCGGTCGCGCCGAGGCGAAGCAGGGTTTCGGTGGCGAGGCCGTCGTGCCGGGAGACCAGGGCCACCGCCGGGATCGCCGGGAACTCCCGGACGAATCGCGCCACGGCGGGCAGCTCCGCACCCGCACAGGCGTGCACCGAAATGAGCAGGGCGTCGACCTTTCGGCGCCGTGCCGCCTGCAACACTTCCCGGAACGTCTCCACGTGCACCGTGGTGAAGCATCCGTCACCCACCGCATCCACCCGGGAGCGCTCCGGCATCGGCAACACCGTGCAAACCGTGACCACGGCCGCATCCTACCACCACCGCATCAAGACGCGGTCAACCTCCTATCTTTCGGGCGTGACCAAGCGTGGCTTTGCGCTCCTGGCGCTGCTCACCCTCAGCGCCTGCCGCCCGCGCGCGAGCCGCCTCCTGCTCGTCGACTACACGCTCGGCGACCCCATCGATCTGCAGGCCACCGCGCTCCCCTGGCATGACGCCGGCTACACGGTGGAATACCGCCGCTTCTTCCCGCACCTCACGCGCGACGACATGCACCGCTATCACGGCGTCGTGATGCTCGGCGGGATGCGGCCCGATGCGCCGTCCGATGCGCTCACGACGGGAGACGCGGTGCTCCTCACCGAGTGGGTCCGCGCCGGCGGAGTGGTGGTGCTCGGGTATCCGGCCTCGGCCCTCGACCGCTGGACCATGAACCAGTGGCTGACATCCATGGGCGCCGGACTCGAGATCACGGACTCCGCGCCGCCCGCCACCACCCAGCAGGCGCTGCCGATCCGACGGGCCTTGCCGAGCGTCGACCTCCTGCCGGTGGAGTTGGCTGACACGCGGACGCTTCGGCTTCGACTGCCGGCGCAGGCGCTCGCCCGGATCCGGCCCGCGACGCGCGGCGCCGCTCAGCCCGCCATCATCGCCGCGGTCCGAGTGGGCCAGGGCCTCGTCGTCGTGACCAGCCGGGAGGCCCTGGCTGCGGCGGATACCGGGGCCACGAAGGACTTCCTCGAAACGGTGGCGCGGTGGACCAGGCGGCCCGCGGAATGGGCGAACGTGCCGGCCGCAGCCGCTCCGATGCCGTTGTCGCTCGAGGGGGGACCCGAGGCCGTCCGTTCGCGGCTCCCGCTCGCGACGCCACCTGGTGGGTCCCTCCCGCTGATTCTTCCACTGCATGTCGATCAGCACGCGAGCACCGACACTGAGGCACTCCCCGAGTGGACCGGACATGCCGGCCTGCGCGTGCTCTGGGCGGACCCGCTGGGATACCGCGCCGGGTTTGTCGAGCGGAAGAACGCGCTCGACTCGCTGACGTCGCTCCTCGACGTCGGCACCTTCAACGTCTTTGCCGGACCCGCGAACGTGGAAGCGATGGCCGAGTCGACGCACTACGCGCCGTGGGAGCGGACGGTGACGCAGAACGTCTGGAAGGTGATGGGGGACCGCCTCGAGCAGACCAGCGCCCGCTGGGTGCCGGCGCTCGAGCCCGATTCGTTCCGGCTGCCTCCCGACACGACGGGCGTCGCGGCAGGGCGGTGTCTCCTCGATCCCGGATATTGGAACGCCGCTCTCGTCCCGGGCATGATCTCGCTTGCCCGGCTCGCAGCCCAGCACCAGGACCTGATTCCCGCCGTGGCGATAGACCTCGAGAAAGAGCCGTCGTCTACTCAGCCGGCCGCGACGATTTGCGAGGCGGACTTCGAGGCCGGGCTCGACGCCATGGTGAAGGACTCTGCGGTGACGGCGGCGCAGGCAGCGGATCTGAAGAAGGTCGCGCCGCAAGATCGCTACGACGTATTGCTGAACGAGGGCCTCGTCGACGACCTGTTCGAGGCCCTCGAGCGCGTCACCACCACCCGCGCATCAGACCTCAGGA
Source organism: Gemmatimonadales bacterium (assembly GCA_036270745.1). GTDB lineage: Bacteria > Gemmatimonadota > Gemmatimonadetes > Gemmatimonadales > GWC2-71-9 > 40CM-2-70-7. The sequence continues at coordinate 4,923 of DATBBZ010000274.1, forward strand.
CCCACATGCTCCGGATTCGTCCGGGCCTCATGTTGGCGGTACGGGCGGCGGCACCCCCGCAAGACTGGTTCGGGCGGGGGCTCCTGCGTGGGTGGTCGACCCGGGGGGCGCCGATCATCCTCCTCACCCGCGACCCCTCGTCGCGACAGACCAACGGCCGCTATCGAGGCCGGGGGATCAACGTGCTGACAGCCTTCCAATTGGTCCCCCAGGGCATCCCGCCGGCAGCCTGGGGGGGACTCAGGCCCTTGGCGTTCCGGGAGAACGACGGGTTTTGGCTCGATGCCCGCCAGTCCGGTATCTCGCCCGGGAACGACAGCACCTGGCGCCTCGTACGGCGCCTAGTTCCCGAGAAATAAAGGAGTTGGCGCCTCCCGGCTTGCCGGGGGGAGCTTGAGTCCGGTACCTTCTTCGGGGACGGGGAATGGTGGGGCGTGATGGTCGCGGGTCGCTGCAGGGCCGGGCGATCCCGAGGAAAGTCCGAGCTCCATAGGGCTGACTGCCAGGTAACGCCTGGGCGCCGTGAGGCGACGGAAAGGGCCACAGAAAACAGACCGCCCTAATCCAAGGGCAAGGGTGAAAAGGTGGGGTAAGAGCCCACCGCGCGACCGGCAACGGTCGTGGCAGGGTAACCCCCAGTCGGAGCAAGGCCAAATAAGCAGCGAGATCCGAGCCCGGATCGCCTGAGCTGCGGGTAGGCCGCATGAGGTGGCTGGCGACAGCCATCCTAGAGAGATGACCATCTGACCGTCGAAAGGCGGTCAAACAGAACTCGGCTTATGGCCCCACCAACCCCTGTTCCTCTCAAACCTTATCCCCCGCAATGGGAGTCGGTCGCCGACTTGCGGGTGTTCCGTACAACCAGTGAGGAATGGGAGAAGCTCATCGCCTGGCGTACCGACATGCGGCGCCGGGGGTGGAGTTTGTTGCGGGTGTCGTCGGAAGGGGAGGAGATGATCGCGGTGTTCGGGCGGACCAAAACCGACCGCACTGGGGCTACAACGTGATGCGAATGTCGTTCACAGCGTTGGCCGCCGGAGCCGTCGTCGCCTGCGGCGGCACCATCGCTCCCACCTCGACTGCCGGTGCTCCTCCAATTCCCGCCTCAGCCACTCCGTCGCTCCCTCAATCCGCGCGCCTCAGGTATTCCCCGGGGGTCACGAGGTATCTCATCACGCAGCGCCACCACGTCGACCAGCAGCTGCCGACGGGCGATCAGGTGCAAGACATCGGGCTTCGGACCTTCGTCACCGCTGTCATCATCGGACCAGCCGACGTCCGCGGGTACGCCGTCTCGCTCACTATCGACTCCATTTTGGCCGACTCGGCCAGTGTGTTGCCGCCGACCGTCGACCTGCAATCTGCCCGGGGCCTCCGGTACGACGGCAGGCTCTCTCCGTCCGGGTGGCTGATCGACCCGCGTCCGTCGGATGCATCCATTGCCAAGAACCTGGCGCAGCTCTTCGGCGGATTCCGCACCTTCTATCCCAAACTGCCCTCCGCCGGTGTCGCTCCAGGAGCGTCGTGGAGCGATTCGACCGAGGCGACAGACACGACCGGAGCCGCCGTGGTCGTCGACCGGGCGGTGAGTCACTATGTGACCGGTGACTGGGAGAGTCCTGCGGGCGTCCGTCAGCTGGGGATCCTGGTTTCCGGTGGCTTCACAGTCTCTGGCTCGGGGGCGGCCGGCGGTGCGACCTTCGCGCTCTCCGGCACCGGCACACACGCCGGACGCCTGCAGTTCTCCGCGGCAGGCCGGTTCCTTGGCGGCAGCACGACCGACAGCGCTGGGATCGTGATCACCTTCGATCCACAGGGGATGGCAATTCCACGTCATCAGATATCCCACACGACGATCGCGGTGCTGCCCTGAGCCGCGGGCTCCCGGCGGCCGCTCTCGGCCTCTCACTCCTGGGTGCCGGACTGTCCGCCCAGGTCGCGGAAAACCGCACCGCCACCTACCTCTTTCCCTCCGAAGCCCAGGACGTGCGCGCCATCTGGATCACACCCGCAGGGTTGGCGGTGCGCCAAGAGGCCTCGGTCTACCTCGATCTCACAATCACGAATCCCGGCTCGCTGGGTCAGCTGCGTCAAGTCAATGCCGGCTTCAACGCCAGAGGGCTGGCGTTCGCGTATCAGCGTGACCAGTTCTCCGGGGGCGCCAGGGCCGGCACCTACAAGCTGGCGTTCAGCACTGGCGAAGGACCGATGGCCGTCGGCTTCGGCACCACCTGGTACCGGGGAGACACCAAGGGGACGGGCTTCGATCTCGGGGTGACGTACAGGGCCGTCGGACCGCTGGCGGCGGCAGTAGTGATCGCCAACATCGGTCAACCGAGGGTCCGGGGACTGGTGCAGCGGGTGCGGTACACGGGCAGCGCCTCGCTCCAAGTGGCCCCGGGATTCGCCCTCGGCGCCTTGGCCGCGGCGAATCCGTCAGGCTTCCAGGTGTTCGGCGCGGACTTGCGGACCCAATTCGATCCCGGATTTCCCCTGGGGGTCATTTTCCGAATGGATACCGATCAGAAGTTCCGGCGCACCCAGTTCGCGCTGGGGATCTCGATCGGCGGCCTGAACCAGATCGGCGTCGTGACCACCACGCCCGGTGACGTGTCGTCCGTCAACGCCGTCACGCTCTACGGCCTGTCGGCCAAGCTCCCTTCGGCGAGGCATTAGGGGCGATGCTCGGGGGGCTGGGGCGCCGCGCCGGGCGAGGGATCCTTGGAATCGGCGCCCTGGTCATCGTCTGGCTCTTCTGTGTCTGGCCCCCCCCGATCTGGTGGCGGTCCCATTATCCCCGCGTAACGGCCATGATGCGCGAGGAGCCCCCCGCGCCGACGGGCCTTCACCCCGTACCGCTCTCCTCGATCGCTCCCGTCATGGAGCGAATGGTGATCATCGGCGAAGACTCCCGTTTCAAGACCCACCACGGGATCGACTTCATCGAAATGGCTGATGCGTTGCAGCTGACCCCGCACGCGAGGCTCTGGCCCACCGTGCAGGCGGCGTGGCGCCGCCGGGACCGGATCCGCGGAGCCAGCACCATCACCCAGCAGCTCGCCAAGAACCTCTATCTCTCGCCATCGCGGAATCCCTTCCGGAAGCTCAAGGAGGCGGTCACCGCACTGCGGCTGGAGCTCGCCCTGCCGAAGAACCGGATCATGGAGCTGTACTTGAACGCGGTGGAGTGGGGACCGGGAATCTGGGGGGTGGATCAGGCAAGCCGGGACTATTTCGGCGTGCCGGCGGGGAGTCTCAGCGACGAGCAGGCGGCGGAGCTGGCGGCCACGTTACC
>DATBBZ010000275.1:0-3906 GCA_036270745.1 Gemmatimonadales bacterium
CGGTCGCGAAACTTTCCAGACTGGAAGACTAACCGGGGTGGGGGCCCGATGCAAGGGACGGGCCAGAAAGGAGTTACCGCCGTCCGCGCCGGTTCGGTCGGGGAGGAGGGGCCACCGCCAGCACCGGGGACCGGTACCGGACATCCAGGGCGTCCAACCTGTGAACGTCGACGCTCGAGAGGCGGCTGAAGAAGTCCTGGAAATTGCCCACGCCCCGGGGGATCCAGAGGACCTCCGCCAGGGCCTCCAGCCGGGGGAACGCCATGTACTCCACGCGCTTGGGGTCAGGGATGTACTCGGCCCAGACCTGCCCCTGGGCGCCCAGGATGTGCCGGGCCTGTTCGGGGGTGAGCCCTGCGGGGACCGGGTCATAGGCATAGACCGAGTCGAGAGGCAGGAACCCACCGATCGCCAGGGGCTCGGTGTCCCGGTCCCCCGACTGGTAGTGGTCGAAGTACGTATAGGCGCCCGGGGCCATCACGGCGTCATGCCCGGCCTGGGCCGCGGCGATCCCGCCGTCGATCCCCCGCCAGCTCATCACCACGGCGTTCGGCGACAGCCCCCCATCCAGAATCTCATCCCACCCGACGAGCGTCCGGCCATGGGCGTGCAGGAACGCATCGATCTGCGCCGTAAACCATCCCTGCAACGCGTCTTCGTCCTTGAGACCGAGGGCCTTGATACGCGCCTGGGCGAGCGGGCTCGCTTTCCATTGATCCTTCACCGCCTCGTCCCCGCCCGTGTGGATCCACTTGCTGGGGAAGAGTTCCATCACCTCGGTCAACACGTTCTCCATGAAGGTGATGGTGGAATCCGAGGGCGACAGAATCCACGGGCTCACGCCCCAGTCTTCCTTCACCTTCACCGGCTGGCCCGTGCTGCCGAGCTCCGGGTACGCCGAGATCGCGGCCTGCGAGTGCCCCGGCATTTCGATTTCCGGGATGACGGTCACGAAGCGCGCCGCCGCGTAGGCGACGACCTCGCGGATGTCATCCTGGGTGTAGAAGCCGCCATGGCGCGTGGAGTCGTACTTCGCGCCGGCCGTATCGTCCGGCTCCCTTCCCACCAGCGTCTGCGCCCGCCAGCCGCCCACCGACGTGAGCCGGGGATAGCGCTTGATCTCGATCCGCCACCCCTGATCATCGGTGAGGTGCCAGTGGAAGCGGTTGAACTTGTAGAGGGACAGGAGGTCGATGTATTTCTCGACGAATTCCTTCGGCATGAAGTGACGCGAGACGTCGAGGTGCATGCCGCGCCAGCCGAAGCGGGGATAGTCGACCATCGACAGACAGGGGAACGTCCACTTCACGTTCCCCACGGGGGCCCGGCGGAAGATGTCGGGCGGGAACAACTGCCGCAGGGTCTGGATCCCGTAGAACACCGCCGCGGGCGTCGCCCCCTGGATCACCACCGATGACGCCGTGACGTCCATCGAATACGCCTCGGGCCCGTGTCCGGCCTGCAAGGAATCGAGGCCGAGGATGATGAGAGACGGATTGGGCCCGGCCGCCGCTGGAATCTGATTCCCCGTGACGAGCGTGAAGTCGACGCCGGTGGCGGGGCGGAGATAGGCGATCAACTGCTGCCCCAGGGTCCTGAGATCTGGGCTCGTCATGACCACGGTCTTGGGCCGCAGCGTGAACGCACCGGGATGCCGCACGAGCGTCACGGGCTTCGGAATGAGCGCGATCGAGTCGGCCGGGGGGGGTGTGGGTGCCTGGAATGTCACGGTGAGAACGAGTAATAGAGGATTGATCATCGGGACCCAAGATCGTGCCCCGCTTGCCGCCTCCGCAAGCCGCCTGCACATTCGGGCCCATGGCTCAGGCCCACCTCGCCGGTATCGACTACGCCATCATGGCGGTCTACTTCGCGTTCGTGCTGGGGATCGGCATCGTCCTGCGCCGCTCCGTCCACACGGGCAACGACTTCTTCCTCGCCGGCCGGGCGATCCCGGCGTGGATCGCCGGCCTCGCCTTCCTCTCCGCCAATCTCGGCGCCCAGGAAGTGATCGGCATGGGCGCCTCGGGCGCCAAGTACGGGGTCGCCACCAGCCATTTCTACTGGGTTGGCGCCATCCCGGCGATGGTGTTCGTCGGGCTCTTCATGATGCCCTTCTACTATGGATCGCGAGCCCGGTCGGTCCCGGAATACCTCAAGCTCCGTTTTGACGAAAAGACCCGCGGGGTCAACGCCGTCTCCTTCGCGGTCATGACGGTCTTCAGCTCCGGGATCTCGATGTATGCGATGGGCAAGCTCTTCAACCTGCTTCTGGGTTGGGACTTCACCGCCTCGGTCCTGGTCTCCGCCGCCATCGTCCTCGCCTACACGTTCCTCGGCGGCCTGACCTCCTCCATCTATAATGAAGTCCTTCAGTTCTTCCTGATCGTCTTCGGGTTCGCACCCCTCGTCATCCTCGGCCTCCAGTCGGTCGGCGGATGGGCCGGACTGCAGGCCCGCCTCGCCGAGGTATCCACCAGCCAGGGGTTCGCCTCCGGCGCGTACACGCAGGCGTGGCGCCACATGGACGCGGCGGCGCACAATCCGGTGGGCGTGGAATGGTTCGGCTTGGTGATGGGGTTGGGATTCGTCCTGTCCTTCGGATACTGGTGCACCGATTTCCTGGTCGTGCAGCGCGCCATGGCCGCGGACTCGATGACCGCCGCGCGCCGCACGCCGCTTCTCGCCGCATTCCCCAAGATGCTGTTCCCCTTCCTCGTGATTCTGCCGGGGATGATCGCGCTCGTCGCCGTCGGGGGTCATGGCGCGCTGGGGCTGGTACCCCAGAAACTGGACGCGCTGGGGCATGCCGTGTTCAACGCGCAGGGCGCCCCCGTCGCGGACTACGATCTCGCCACGCCGATGATGCTCGTCCATTTCTTCCCCGCCGGGATGCTGGGGCTGGGGATTACCGCCTTGCTCGCGTCGTTCATGTCCGGCATGGCGGGCAACGTAACGGCCTTCAACACCGTGTGGACCTACGACCTGTATCAGAGCTACATCAAGAAGGACGCACCCGACTCGCACTATCTGTGGATGGGACGCGTCGCGACGGTCGTCGGTGTGCTCCTCTCCATCGTCGCCGCGTACGTGGCCAGCCGCTTCAACAACATCATGGACATGCTGCAGCTCGTGTTCGCATTCGTGAACGCCCCGCTCTTCGCGACGTTCGCGCTCGGCATGTTCTGGAAGCGAACCACCGGACATGGGGCGTTCACTGGTCTGGTGGCGGGCACGCTGGCCGCGGCGGTCCATCACGGCCTGACCCTTCCCGCGGGAGCCGTCCCCGGCATCAAGGGCGGATTCTTCGGAGTGGTGTCGATCTACCCGAGTGACCTGGCCCAGACGTTCTGGACCGCCATCGTCGCGTGGACGACCTGCTTCCTGGTCACCATCATCGTCTCTGTGATGACGCGGCCCCGCCCGGACGAGGAGCTCAAGGGCCTCGTGTGGTCCCTGACCGACCGCCCCAAGGATGCGAACCTGCCCTGGATCAAACGGCCGGTGACGCTGGCGCTGGGCGTGCTCGCGCTGACGCTCATCCTGAACCTGATCTTCGCCTGATTGTAGAAAGGCATATGGGACTCGACCTTCGTCTCCCCATCGGCGCCCTGTTCCTCATCGTCGGACTCCTCCTGGCCGGGTATGGCTGGATGACGGCGGGTATGGAGATCGATCGCTGGTGGGGACTCGTGATGGTGGTGTTCGGCCTGATCATGGTGACTCTCGCGAGACGGAGCCGCCGGAGCCAGGTCTGATCGACCGCCGGGAGTTTCTCGCGGCATCTGCGGCCATCGGCGCGGGAGCCGCGCGCCGGTATCTTCCCGTCGCGTCCCACGCCCCACGCCTTGCCCTCCCTACCCCGCCCCAACTCGCCTGGCAGCGGAGTGAACTGGGCTTGTTTCT
>DATBBZ010000276.1:0-8231 GCA_036270745.1 Gemmatimonadales bacterium
CACCCGGCTGCGCGTCGCCGGCCATATCGACGACCCGTATGCCTCCGAAGTCCACAGGCAGGTCGCCGATCTCGGGCTGGGGCAGGTGGTGGAGTTCCTGGGCACCCTGCCGCGGGCGGAAGCCCTGAATCTGCTGTCGCGCTCCCGCATCGGCCTCGTGCTCGCACAGGGTCAGGAATTCCAGGTGCCGGCCAAGCTCTATGAGCTGGTCGCCATGGGGATTGCGACGCTGGTCATCGCGCCGGCCGCCAGTGCTGCAGGTTCCGAGGCGCGGCGTGTGGGGGCAGTGGCCATCGACCCCGACGACATCGAAGGCATCGCCCGCTACCTGCGCGACGTGCGACAGGGCACGGTCCCTGCGGTGTCCGGTGAATCGGCGGACTACCGGACACTGGCTCCTCGGGTGGCCCGCGTCCTGACCCACCCGCCGGTCCCGGGGGTGTACCCGGCAAAGGAGTTGGCCTGATCCCATGTGCGGCATAACGGGCTTGATGGTTTCGGCGTCCCCACGAGGACCCGCCCTCCGCCAGGCCCTCGACGCGATGCGCGATACGCTGGCGCACCGGGGCCCTGATGACGCGGGATCGTGGACCACCGAGACGCCAGCGGCGGCGGTGGGCCTCGGCTTCCGCCGGCTTGCCATCATCGACCTTTCGGCCTTCGGTCATCAGCCCATGGCGTCTGCATCGGGCCGCTTCACGATGGTCTTCAACGGGGAGATCTACAATTTCCCCGCGTTGCGCCGTGAGCTGGAAGGGATGGGAGCGACGTTCCGCGGGCACTCCGACACCGAAATCATGCTGGCGGGGTTCGAGCGTTGGGGCATCGCGGCGACGCTGCCCAGGCTCGTCGGGATGTTCGGCATTGCCGTGTGGGACGCCGAGCGGCAGGTGCTGACGCTCATCCGCGACCGGATGGGGAAGAAGCCGTTGTTCATCTTTTCGCGGCCGGGAACCATCCTGTTCGGATCCGAGCTCAAGGCACTCGCCCGGGGTCCCGGATTCGAGCGGGAGGTCGACCCGCAGGCGCTCACCGCCTACCTCCGCTTTCTCTACGTGCCGGCCCCGGGTTGCATCTACCGCAACGTCGTCAAGCTCCCACCCGGGCACTACCTCGAGTTGAAAGATCCCGGCGCCCCCCTGCCCGACAGCACTCCGTACTGGAGGGTGGAGGACGCCGCGCGCGCCGGATTGGGAAATCCGTGGAGCGGCACCGTGGCGGAGGCGACGGACGAGCTGGAGCGGTTGCTCACCGAGGCGGTGGCCATGCGCCTGCAGTCGGACGTGCCGCTCGGGGCGCTGCTCTCCGGCGGCATCGATTCGTCCACCATCGTTGCCTTGATGCGGAAGACGGCGACCGGTCCGGTGAAGACGTTCACGATCGGGTTCGACGTCGCGGCGCATGACGAGTCACGTCACGCCGCCGAGATCGCGAAGTATGTCGGGACCGATCACACGGCCCTCACCCTGACCGGGGAGGATGCGCTGGCGGTGGTGCCGAAGCTGCCCGCCATGTTCGACGAGCCGCTCGCCGATCCGTCGCACATTCCGACCTATCTCGTGAGCGAGCTCGCGCGCCGTCAGGTGACGGTGGCGCTGACCGGAGATGGCGGCGATGAGTTGTTCGGTGGATACAACCGGTACACGGCCGGGACGCGCATTCTCCCCGATGCCGCATCACTGCCCGGTGGGGTGCGCCGCGCGATCGGCTGGGGAGTCGGGGCCGTTTCGCCCGACGTGTGGGACCGGCTGGCGCGGGGTGCCGGCTCCGTCATCCCCGGGCTCGCCAAGATCCGGCTCGCCGGGGCGAAGATGGCCAAGCTCTCGCGGGTCCTCTCGGCCGACGACGTCGCCGCCATGTACCGGACGCTCGTCTCGGTCTGGGATACGCCGGCTCAATTCGTGAGGGGTGGGAGCGAGCACGCCGGGGATTTCGAACGCATCATGGGGTGCGACTCGCCCAGCGGACTGCTCGACCGCATGATGCTCGCGGACCAGCGGACCTACCTGGCCGATGATCTCCTGGCGAAAGTCGACCGGGCCAGCATGGCGGTGAGTCTCGAGGCCCGCGTGCCGATGCTCGACCACCGGGTGGTGGAGTTTTCATGGCGGTTGCCTGCGGCGTGGAAGATTCACGAGGGGCAAGGGAAGTGGATGCTCCGGCAAGTGCTGTATCGCCACGTGCCGGAGGCGTTGGTGGACCGGCCGAAGGTCGGGTTTTCGGTGCCGATCGAGACGTGGCTCCGGGGTCCGTTGAAGGGATGGGCGAACGATCTCTTGAGCACCGGGGTACAGAGCCAGCTCGAGCTTGGGCCGGCCCGACAGGCGTGGGAGTTGTTTTTGTCCGGGCGGACCGGGGATGCGCTCGGGATGTGGGCGATCCTGCAGTACCGCGCTTGGGAAGACACATGGCTTGCGTGACGGGAGTCACGGCAGGGAAGCCCATGAAGGGCGAGCGTTCACGCTACAAATGGTTTTTGGCAGGTCCTAGATCCCAGGGGGGGCGCCATCTCCGCAAGCTCTTCCGCCCTAGGACTTTAGCCCCCACGTTTGACGCTGTGCTGGGGGCATTGCTGCTCAGAGCAAACCCGCCGAAAGGCGGTGACGCAGAGCTAAGGGGCTAAAGCGGCGCAAAACGAGGCGTCGCCGCTACGCTCGCCTGGCCGCCAGCAAGTCGGATTTCAATTCGGCTGCTGGCGGCTTTGTCGTCTCTGGAGGTCTGGATGCGGACTGGGCGCGGACTCCTCGCGCGATGGTGGCGACCCACGGTACTCCTGGGGCTCTTGGCCGGCCTCGGCGCCGCCGCCTGCCCCAAGAACGACGCCACCGGTCCGACCGTCACCAGCATCGTCATCACCCCTTCCGTTGTCAGCCTGCATCCGGGTGAGCAAGCCACGTTCTTCACCTACGCCAAGAAGTCGAATGGGGACTCGGTCGCTGCGACCGTCACCTACAGCGCGACCGGTGGATCGATCACCTCGGGTGGCGTCTACACCGCGGGCGGCACCACCGGGAGCTTCCACGCCATCGCGGCCCTGGCCTCGGGATCCCTGAAGGACACCGCGTCGATCACGATCGACAGTCTTCCCTCTGCGCCGGTGGCGTCGGTCGCCGTGACGCCCGCCCACCCGAGCATCGTGGCGGGCACGATCGTGGCCCTGAGCGCCACGACCAAGGACTCGAACGGCACCGTGTTGACGGGTCGAGTCGTGACCTGGTCGAGCGGCACCACCGGAGTCGGGACCGTCGACGGGAATGGCGTCGTCACCGGCGTGAGCGCGGGGACGACCATCATCACCGCCACCAGCGAAGGCATACACGGGAAGGACACCGTCACCGTGACGCCGGCGTCTGCCACCCTGGTCCGGATCAATCTGACGCCCGACAGCACGGCGGTGGACACTGGCCACACCGTGCAGTTCAGCGTCACCGGCAAGTTCTCGGACTCGACTTCGGCCTCGGTGCCGGCGACGTACCTGGCGACGGGCGGCAGCATCAACGCCAGCGGACTCTTCACGGGTCCGGCCAGCGCGGGCTCCTACCAGGTGATCGCGACGGCGGTGGCGAACAGCGCCCTGAAGGACACTTCGAAGGTCACGGTCACGCTGCCGGCCCTGGTCCGGGTGATCCTCACGCCGGACTCGGCGCAGGTGGACACGGGGCACACGCAGCAGTTCACCGTCACGGGCAAGTTCGACGACTCGAGCACCGCTGCTGTCACGCCGACCTACTCGGCCACCGGTGGGACCGTCAACGGGAGCGGCCTGTTCACGGCCGGCACGACGGCCGGGACGTTCCACGTGATCGCGGCCAAGTCCGGGCTGGCGGATACCTCCAAGGTCGTGGTGGTCGCGAACGCGTCGTCATCCGCCGCGGAGTGCGCGACACCCCAGGCGGCCTGGATCTTCTGTGACGACTTCGAGCAGGACCGGCTGTCGCAGTACTTCGAGACCGATGGCGTCGGGACGGTGTTCAATCGCGTTGCCGGCGTCGGGATGGACAGCTCATACGGGATGCAGGGGCACTTCACGATGAATGCGACCTCCGCGGGAGACCTGCACCTGGCGTTCGGCAAGACCCCTTCGTCGTACATGAAGCCGGTCGACGCCGGGACCGCGAAGTACCGGGAGATCTACTGGCGGATGTACGTGAAGGCCCAGGCCGGGTGGGTCGGCGGGGCGCACGACAAGCTCACCCGCGCGCTGGTGTTCGACAGCAGCAGTTTTGCCGAAGCGATGGCCGCGCATGTGTGGGGCGGCGACGTCGCCAGTGATTCCAACAACCTGATTCTGGACCCGGCGACGGGAGTCGACTCCGCCGGCAATCCCGTTTCGAAGTCGTATAACAGCGGGTTGACGTACCTCGGCAAAGTCGAGACGACGACGCCGATTTTCAACTCTGCCCACGTCGGGCAGTGGTATTGCGTAGAAGCGCACGTGAAACTGAACGACTCGGGCTCCTCCAACGGAGTCTTTGAGCTCTGGATCAACGGCAACCTCGAAGCTCAGAAGACGGGGATGAACTGGGTCAGCTCGTATTCGGCCTATGGCATCAACGCCATCTACTTCGAGAACTATTGGAATAACGGGGCCACGGTGGCGGAGGATCGCTTCTTCGACCGCATCGTGGTCAGCACGCAACCGATTGGATGTTGACTATGCGAAATCATACTCTGTTTTCCTCGCGGATCCGGGTCATTCTTGCCGCCCTCCTGGTGGTGGCGTGTGACACCGGAACGGTCGGCTTTTCGGGCAGTACCGGTTCCACGACGCCGGGCGGAGTCGACTCGACCGCGGACCTGATCCTCACGGTGACGCCGAGTCCGGTGAGAATCTCGATCGGCGCCAATGCGCAGTTTACGGCGTCCCTGCGCAGCAAGGGGACGGGCAAGCTTCTTACCGGGACCCCGACGTGGAGCACGAGCAGCGGTAATGTCGCGACCGTCGACGCGACCGGATTGGCCACCGGCGTCGGCGTGGGCACGACGACCATCACGGCGCAACAGCACGGCCTCAGCACGAGTGCCGACCTCGAAGTCGACGCGGTTCCCGTCGCCGCGGTGGCGACCTCCCCCCGGTTCGACACGCTCCAGGTGGGAACCCAGGTCACGCTGAGCGCCGTCACCAAGGACGGCGTCGGGAACACGCTGACGGGCCGGCTCGTGACGTGGACCTCGCGGTCACCGTCGGTCGCCACCGTCAATTCGTCGGGAACGGTTACGGCGGTCGCGGTTGGAACGGACTCGGTGCTGGCGACGAGCGAAGGGGTGACCGGCGCGACCGTGATCACCGTGACCAACGTTCCGGTCATCACGGTGGTCGTCTCGCCTGCGCTCGACACCATCACCCAGGGTGGGACGGTCCAGTTGACCGCCACGCCGGAAGACTCGATTGGCGATCCATTGGTAAGGCCCATTACCTGGTCCAGCACCAATACCGCGGTCGCATCGGTGAACGGCGCGGGGCTCGTAACGGGCGTCGGGGTCGGCAGCGCCACCATCACCGCGTCGAGCGGGGGGAAGAGCGGGACCACCGCCGTGGTCGTGATCCCGGTGCCCGTGGCGAGCGTGACCATTACGCCTCCCTCTCCGAGCGTCCAGGTGACGAAGACGGTCCAGCTCACCGCGGTCACCCGTGACGCCAAGGGCAACACGCTCACGGGCCGGGTGGTGACGTGGGGGTCAGGAAACGGCAACGCGACCGTCAGCGGTACCGGACTCGTGACCGGCATGGCGCCGGGCACGTCGCAGATCACCGCGACCAGTGAGACCATTAACGGGACCGCGACCGCCACTGTGACGGCCGCACCCCCGACTCTGGTCCGGATCATCACGAGTCCCGATACCGCGACGATCAACACGGGCGGGACCAAGCAGTTTGCGACGGTGGGCAAGTACTCCGACTCGAGCACGTCGACGGTCACGGCGACCTACTCGGCGACCGGCGGCTCGGTGACGGCGAACGGGCTCTACACCGCCGGTTCGACGGGTGGAACCTTCAAGGTCATCGCGACCTCCTCAGGGTTTGCGGATACCTCGACGGTGACGGTCGTCAAACCGCCGGTGGCGCTGGTCATCCTTTCGCCGGCGCTCGACACCGCGACGCCCGGCCAGTCCTACCAGCTGACGGTGACGACGAAGGACGCGGGCGGCAACATACTTACCGGCCGCGTGGTGACGTGGGGGTCGAGCAACACGGCGGTCGCCACCGTGAATGGATCGGGACTGGTGACCGCGGTGGCGGTGGGGACCGCGACCATTACGGCGACGAGTGAGACCATACCGGGCACGGCGACCACGGTGGTCAACATCGTGCTCGCCGCGACCGTGTCGATCGCCCCCAGCGGGGCGTCGGTGGTGCAGGGGAGCACCGTCGGGCTAGGCGCGACCGCGCGCGACAAGAACGGCAATATCCTCACGGGGCACGCGGTGACGTGGAGCTCGCTCTCCGGACTCATCGCGTCCGTGAACGGATCCGGGACCGTGACCGGCATCGCCGTCGGAACGGCTACCATCAAGGCCACGGTGGACACCGCGTCGTCGACGACCACGGTGCGGGTGGATAGTCTGTCGTCGGCCCTCCCCTGGTTCGTCGAGGACTACTCGAGCTACACGTCGACGTCCAATCTCCTCGCGGATCCCCGGGGCATCTACTCCGTCGGGGAAGACGTGTACGCCGCCGGACAGATCGTCCTCGACCCATCGGTCGGGTATGGGACCTCGCACCAGTCCATGCGTTATGACTTCCCGGACCGGACCAGCGATACCGGCGGCCGGTGCGGCGACTACACGATCGGGCGCAACGTCGTGCTCCCCACCTCCGTCACCGAGCTGTGGGTCGAGGTGGCGGCCCGGTATGAAGCGAACTGGACCACGGTAGCGCCCTCGTCGTGGGCCTGCCTCAGCAACTCCGACTACAAATTTGTGGCGGCCCGGGTCAACGGTACGGGGCGCTTCATGCTCTTCGCCGGCACGTACGGGCAGGGATGGCAATTCGGATATCCGGGGAATGACGAGGGGGCGAACTCCGACACCGCGGGCGTGTACGGCAACTCGGTCTGGCCCTTCTCTACGACGGGCAATCCCTGGGACGGCCTGTGGCATGTGTACCGCTTCCATTACAAGGTCGGGAACCCCGGAGCGGCGGAGTGGTGGTACGACGGAGTGAAGATGCCCTCGTTCGAGAACGTGGACGCGTCAGTGGCGAGCAGCATCTACGGGATCGCCATCGGCCGGAACATGAACCAGGGTCCGGGACAGGCCATGTCGATCTGGTGGGGCCGGATCGCCGTCTACAAGACGAACCCGGGTTGGTGAGCTAGGGCCGCTGCCGGCTGGCCACGATGGTCTGGGCGAGGAGCCCGGCCAGCACGGCGGCCCCCTGGTCCGTGAAGTGCTGGGAGTCGACGAAATAGTCCGAATGACCGGTCATCGCATGGTCGGCGTCAGCCAGGGGCACGCGACGCCGGTCCGCGATGTCGTGGATGGTCGCCTCGGCCCTGACCTCAAACGCCAGCGTCGCTTCTGCGGTCGCCCGGGGTGTCAGGAGCCTCCACCCCAATAGGATCCGCTTGTCGTTCTCCGTGAGCGCAGGCCCGTACCGGGTCGCGTGCGCCACCACCACCGGCAGCGCGCCGGCCGACCGGATGGCCTGCACCAGGGAATCCAGATCCCGCCCGAACGCCTCCATCCGATCCTGCGGCACCTCAGTGAAGAACCAGCTCGCCGGACGCCCCGCGGTAGCGCGCGCGAGCGCCCGGCGAGTGCGCCAGGCCTGAATGGCTGGAGGGATCACGATGCGGTCGTGCAGGTGGTCCCAGAGCCGGGAGTGCCACCAGGGCGGGCGGGCCAGGATGTGCGGAGGCTGGGGGCTGAGGGGTGAAGGCGCGGGATCATCGAGGTAAAACTTTGGGGTCGGATAGACGATCACGATGCTGGGGCGAAACCGGCTCGCCCACAGGTTCCAGAACCGGATCAGGTTCGGGCCGGTAATGCCCATGATCCCGGCATTGATCACCTCATAACACCCGTGCGGCCGCAGTGAATCCGCCAACTGGGCCGTATAGTTCTTCCCCTCACTCTCCGTGAATCCGAACGTTTCCGAGGCGCCGAGCGCCATGACGCGCGTGCAGCCCGGGGCGGGGAGGGAGTCGATTTCGGGTCCTCGAAAACCGTAGCGGTCGAGGACGAATTGCTTGTACCGCCCCTCCGGCAGCCCGCGGATGGTCAGCGAG
>DATBBZ010000277.1:0-1820 GCA_036270745.1 Gemmatimonadales bacterium
AGGGGGCGACCCGCCCGAAGAAAGGCGGGGGGTAGAACCCCGGGCTAACGCCCGGGGCTAGCTGGTGTAGTCGGCGTTGATCCGGACGTATTCCGGGGACAGATCGCAGGTCCACACCACCGCCTCCGCGCGACCCATTCCGAGGTCGATGCGGAGGCGAATGCTTTGCCCCTGAAAGATGGTGCGGGCCCGGGCCAGGTCGGGGTTCGCCGTCCCGCCACCGCGCGCCA
The DNA here is from genome assembly GCA_036270745.1 of Gemmatimonadales bacterium. Classification (GTDB taxonomy): domain Bacteria; phylum Gemmatimonadota; class Gemmatimonadetes; order Gemmatimonadales; family GWC2-71-9; genus 40CM-2-70-7. Next base: position 231 of record DATBBZ010000277.1, read on the forward strand.
GCTCCAGCCAGCCGGCGTCATCCTCGGCGTGCAGTCCCAGCTTGTCCGGCGCGAAGGGCACACCCGCCGCGCCGGCGGCCGCCAGGATCCGGCCCCAGTTGGGATCGGCGCCGAAGATGGCGGTCTTGACCAGCGCCGACCGGGCGATGGCCCGTCCGACATCGCGGGCGGCCCCTTCGTTCATGGCCCCCCGGACCTGAATCTCCACCAGCTTGGTGGCACCTTCGCCGTCCACTACGATGGCGAGCGCCAGCGTGCGGGCCACGAGCAGAACCGCGTCCTCGAAGCGCTGCAGCAACCCGGGATCGCGAGTCGGGTCGATGCCCGAAACCCCATTCGCCAGGATGAGCACCGTGTCGTTGGTGCTGGTGTCGCCGTCCACGGAGATGGCGTTAAAGGAGCGGTCGGCGACGCGCCGGAGGATGGGCGTCAGCGTGGCGGCGTCGACCTTGGCATCCGTGGTCAGGACGCCGAGGAGGGTCGCCATGTCCGGGTGGATCATCCCGGCGCCCTTGGCGATGCCGCCGACCGTGATGGGGCCCGCAGGCGTCTCGATCCGCGCGGCGCAATGCTTGGCGCGCGTGTCGGTGGTCATGATCGCGCGCGCCGCCTCGATCCCGCCGGAGGGGGTGAGCCGCGCGGCCGCCTCCTGGAGGCCGTGGGACACCTGTGCTACAGGCAGCGGGACGCCGATGACGCCGGTGGAGAGCACCAGGGCGGTCCGGGGTGGCAGTCCGGCTGCCTGCTCGGCGGCTGTGGCCATGGCCTTCGCGGCTTCGAGCCCAGGGGCCCCGGTGCACGCGTTGGCGACCCGGGCGTTCATCGCGACGGCGCGGATGCGCCCGGGGCGTTCGGCCAGGAGCGCCTCGTCGTAGAGGACCGGGGCGGCGCGCACGACGTTCCGGGTGAAGACGCCGGCGGTGGCGCAGAAGCTCGAGCTGACCAGGAGGGCGACGTCCGCCGCGCCGCCGGCCTTGAGTCCGGCGTGTGCGGCCGCCGCGGTGAAGCCGGGCGGAGAGGTGACGGAGCCTTCGGGGAGAAACTCGGGATCGTTCGACATGGTCGGTCAAGATACGAAGGGTCAAGCGCTTGTGTAACGGGAGGTGGTTTCGTATGATAGCGCAACCATCCCGGGGGTTCCGTTCGATGTCGGATCAGTTCCTCAGCTCCGACGAATACGACGAACGTGCTCATCAGCTCTACAATGAAGGACAATACGACGAAGCCGTAGACGTGCTTCGCGAAGGGCTGTCACTCTATCCCCACTCGGTGGAGCTCCATGTGGGGATGGGCTACGCCCGCCTCGCACGCGAAGAGTACGCTTGGGCCCGGCGGTCCTTCGAAGAGGCGGTGGGCCTGGACGGGGACCACGAGGACGCGCTGGCCGGGTTGGGGGAAGTGCTCCTCAAGTTCGGGGAGCGGGAAGCGGCGGCCGCCTGCTTCGACCGCATCCTCGAGCTCGGGTTCCGTGACGATCACGATCTCATGCTCCAAATCGGCCGCGCGCTCTTCCGGGAAGCCGTGCTGGAGCAGGCCCGCCGGTATTTCGAAGTGGCCATCACCAGTCATCCCGACTCCGCCGAGGCGGCG
>DATBBZ010000278.1:0-3716 GCA_036270745.1 Gemmatimonadales bacterium
GAGGCGTCCGACGTCGCCAACGCGATTCTCGACGGCACCGATGCCGTGATGCTGTCCGCCGAGACCGCGGCGGGGGAGTATCCCATCGAAGCGGTGCGCGCCATGGATCGCATCGTCCGCGAAATGGAGCGGCACCTTCCACCGCGGCAGGAGCAGCGTCTCTCCGCGCGGGAAAACGTCACCGTGGAAGATGCGATCGCCCTCGGCACCTCCGCGGTCGCCCGCCTTCTCCGCACGCCGCTGATCGTGACGCTCACGTCCGGCGGGTTTACCGCGCGGAAAGTGGCGGCGATGCGTCCCGCGCCCCCCATTCTGGCCGTCACCACGGTGAAGCACACCTTCCGGCAGCTCGCGCTGGTCTGGGGCATCACGCCGGTGCTCGTCGACCGCGTCCCGGGGTACGACGCGATGCTCGCCGTGGTGCGCGACCTCATTCTCAAGCGCGAGTACGCGCGGCCCGGCGACCGCATCGTGATGACCGCGGGCCTCCCCTGGGAGGTGTCCGGCTCCACCAACCTGATCAAGGTCGAGGAAGTCTGAGTGCGACTGACTCTCCTCGGCACCGGGACCAGCTTCGGGGTCCCGCAAATCGGTTGTGCATGCCGGACCTGCACCTCGACTGATCCGAAGGACCGTCGCAGCCGTACGGCCGCGCTGCTCGAAGCCGGCGGTCACCGGATCCTCATCGACACGCCGCCGGAGCTCCGGCTGCAGCTGGTCGGCGCCGGCGTCGACGCCATAGACGCGGTGCTCTTCACCCACGCGCACGCCGACCATGTTCACGGCATCGACGATCTGCGCGCGTTCTCGGTCCGCCAGCGGGCGCCGCTCGAGGCGTACGGCTCACGCGAGACGCTCGAGGAGCTGACCGCGAAGTTCCCCTACATCTTCGACCTCGAATCGAAAGCGCCCGCGGGGACGTCGAAGCCCGAGCTCGTCGCGCGTCAGCTGACGCCCGGCGTCCCAGTTCGCATCGCTGGACTGGACGTCGAGCCGTTGGCGCTGCCGCATGGCCGGCAGGAGGTGCTGGCCTACCGGATCGGCCCCGTGGCCTACGTGACGGACGTGAAGGAGGTCCCTCCGGCGGCGCGGGAGCGCCTCCGCGGACTCGACGTCCTGGTGCTCTCGGCCCTGCTGTCGCGCCCCCACCCGCTCCACCTTTCGATCCCGGAAGCGGTCGCGGCCGCCCAGGCAATCGGCGCCCGGCGCACGTTCTTCACCCACCTCACCCACGAGAGCCTGCACGCGGAGTTGGCCGCCTCCCTGCCGGCCGGGATCGCTCCGGCCTACGACGGTCTGGTCATCGACGTAGGTGCTTCCTAAATTCAAGGATTCGGGAGGTTTACGGATGGTTGACGAGGCTCAGGACGTCCTGCGCCGCTTCGCGTCGCCCTCGGTGCGGCGGAGCGAGGCCATGGACACGCTGGTCCGGGACGCGGTATTCGGGGACCAGGGGACCCGGGAGCGGGCGCGTTGGCTGATCTGGGAGATCGGGCAGCAGGCCGGTGCCCGCCCCGCGTCGATCCACGAGCTGTATCTGGCCCGCGGACGCGACGAGGTCTCGGTGTTCACCACGCCGGCCATCAACGTCCGCATGCTGGGCTACGACACGGCCCGGGCCATCTTCCGCGCTGCGGTGCGGATGGATGTCGGCGCCGTGATCTGTGAAATCGCCCGCAGCGAAATCGGCTACACCGAACAGCGCCCGGCGGAGTACGTCGCCGTGATCACCGCGGCCGCGCTCCGCGAGGGGTTCGATCATCCGGTCTTCCTTCAGGGTGATCACGTCCAGGTCAACGCGAAGAAGTACGCGACCGACCCGGCCGCAGAGTTGTCCGCCATCAAGGCGCTGATCGACGAAGAGATCCATGCCGGTTTCTACAACATCGACGTCGACACGTCCACGCTGGTCGATCTCGCCCAAAAAACACTCGACGAGCAGCAGCGTACGAACTACGAGCGCGCCGCCGAGCTCACGCAGTACATCAGGCAGCGCGAGCCGAAGGGCGTCACGGTGTCGGTCGGTGCCGAGATCGGGGAAGTGGGCGGCAAGAATTCGGACGTGCATGAGCTCAAGGCGTTCATGGGCGGCTACGAGCGCACCCGGCACCGGCTGGGGGTCCAGCACGGGATCAGCAAGATTTCCGTTCAGACCGGCACCAGCCATGGCGGCGTCGTGCTGCCCGACGGAACCATCGCGAAGGTCCAGCTCGACCTCGCCGCCTTGAAGGCGCTCTCGCGGGAAGCGCGCGCCGCGTACGGCCTGGGCGGTGCGGTGCAGCATGGGGCGTCCACGTTGCCGTCCGACGCGTTCGGCAACTTCCCCCTCTGCGAAGCGGTCGAGATCCATCTCGCCACGAACTTTCAGACGATGGTATTCGATCACCCCAAGCTCCCGGCGGCGCTGCGCGCCGAGGTGAATGCGTGGGTGAAGGCGGAGTGCAAGGACGAATGGAAGAAGGGGGACACGGAAGAGCAGTTCATCTATAAGAGCCGGAAGAAGGCGATCGGGCCCTTCAAGAAGAAGTTCTGGGACTTGCCGGCGGACGTGCGCCAGGCGATCGGCGCCGATCTCGAGAAGACGTTCTCCTTCCTGTTCGAACAGCTGAAGGTGGGGAACACGCGTGCCGCGACCGACCGGTTCGTGAAACCGCCACTCGACTCGCACCCCGCGCCGCGAGCGGCGGCCGTGGCGGCACCCGACGATCTCGAGGCGGGTGAGTGAGCGACGACGAGGGCGGCCGGACGGCCGGCTCCGCGGTCGGCCCCTTTCTGGTGGGTCTCGCTCTCGGTGCCGCCCTGGGGGCGCTCCTCGCGCCCGAGTCGGGATCGAAGCTCCGCGCCAAGGTGGGGAAGCGGGCGGGGCAGCTCCGGGAGGACCTCGGGGAGATCGTGGATGAGCTCCGCACCGTGATGGCGACGGACCAGGCCGACGGGTCTCCGCGGGAGTCGCTGCAGCGGCGTCTGATCGCGGCGCGGGCGCGCCGGTCGCTGGCGCCGAACGAGGGGGGCGCCGGAGCGGGGACAGCGGATACGCCGCTCGCGTGAAGGTCGAGGGCGGGTGGCACCGGTCGTTCGTGGGCATGGTGCGCCGCACGTTCCAGGCGGCGTTCGAGGACAATGTACCGTTCCTGGCGAGCGGGTTGTCGTTCGACCTGCTGCTCACCGCCATTCCATTCGCGGCGCTGGCACTCGCAGTGGTCGGGTACCTGGTGCAGCACCAGCTCACGGCGCATCAGGTCACCGTGCACCAGTTGTTGCAGCGATTCCTGCCCGGCGGGCCGACGGGGCGGGGCGTGGACATCTTCGAGCAGGTCGAGCGGGCCCTCGGCGGCATCGTGGCCCAGCGCGGCCGGCTCACGCTGTACGGGTTGCCGCTCTTCGTCTGGTTCGCGGCCCGGTTCTTTTCTGGTCTGCGCATCGCGCTGAACGAAGTGTTCGACACCGAGGAGGTCCGTCCCTGGCCGGTCGCGAAAGGCACCGATCTGGCGATCATGCTGACGACCGCGGCCCTGGTGGTGGGCAACGCCCTCCTGCCCGCCTACGAGCTCTCGAGCGCACGGGTGATGACGGACTCGTTCCTGGTCCTCTGGTCCTGGCGCTTCGGGCTCGAGGTGACCGCATTCGGATTCAGCACCATCCTGTTCTTCCTCATCTTCAAAGTCCTGCCGAGCCGTCAGATCCACTGGCGCACCGCGTTGGTAGCCGCCGGGTTC
>DATBBZ010000279.1:0-4328 GCA_036270745.1 Gemmatimonadales bacterium
GCGACCAGCCGTTCCAAGCCGCCGGCTTCGAGGTCGAGCACCATCTGAAGGACCTTGAGGCGTCGGGTCACTCCGCGCCCCCACCTACGCGGACCCGGAACCCACGCGCCGAGAGCCCTGCGGGCACGTTGTACCGGGGGAGGGCGTGCGGTGTGTTCCAGGCGCGGCGCGAAACCCGGCCCCCCGAGATGCAGAGGCCGGCCCGATGGCCGGTGGCCGCGGCGACCTCCTCGACGTCCTCACTCACGCCACCGTACGGGTAGGAAATCCACGGCACCAGGCGATCGGAGAAGCGCTGGCGCAGCCAGCTCCACGATTCGGTCAGCTCCCGCGAGATCTCTTCATAGGAGAGCGATGGCAGGTAGGGGTGACTCCAGGTGTGGGAGCCGAGCGTAATCCCGGGCTTCCGGACCGCCGCCGACAGTTCGGACTCACTGGCGACCCGGGCGTGGGACGGGGGCGGCGTAACGGGCACGCCATGTTTCGACGCCCAGGCCCGGATGGACTGATCGTCTCCCTGGAGCCCCTCCAGCGCGAAGGAGCGCGGGATGGCGGGTGCCAGCGCGCCCGGGGGCGTCAATTCGTCCCACCAGAACGCGCCGCCGTCCACGTACTTCGGCGCCACGAAGATCGTGGCCGGCACGCCCCGGCGAACCAGCTCGGACACGCCATCCGTTACCGCGCCGCGATACGCGTCGTCAAAGGTGACCGCCACCACGGGGCGGGCGGTGGGGCGGTCGGCTTCGAGGGCAGCATCGGGAAGGTCGCCGAGGGGCACGACGGTGCAGCGCTCCACAAGGATGTCGAGCTGGGCGGCGAACGCAGCCCGGGGGAGATGCAGGGACCGGTCCCCGGCGGGCGGAGCGTCGTCGGGGACCACATTGTGGTAGGCGAGGATCAAGGGGGCGCGTCGGGCGGCCCAACGCAGGAGACCCGAGGGTCCCGGCAATACCGCCACCGCCTCGGCGACGCGCTTGACCAGACTACGCAGGGTGGTGCGACCCCTTCGCAACGCCTTCGTACAGTTTCGCCATGTCGCGCCCGATGATGTCCCAGCTGTACACCCGCTCCGCCGTACGGCGCCCCTCGGCGCCGAGGTGGCGACGGAAGGCCTCATCCGACGTCACCCGATCGATGGCTTCGGCAAAGCCTTCCGCGGTGTCGCGGATCAGCATGTTCTCCCCATCAACCGCGTCCAACCCTTCGCATCCGATCGACGTGCTCACGATAGCTTTGCCCATCGCCCAGGCGTTCAAGATCTTCAGCCGGGTGCCACCACCGACGCGCAGGGGGACGATGAAGCAGGCGGCGCGCTCGAGATAGGGTCGCGTGTCATCGACGTAACCGGTCAACTCGACCCCGAAATCCCTGCGACAGGTCTCGCGATCCCCGGGAGAGCTGCGCCCAACCCAGCGGACCGGCGCCTTTCGCGCCCCCTTCAAGTGCGGTTGGATGTCGTTGCAGAAGAAGAACAGCGCGTCCCGGTTCGGAAACCAGGTGGTCGCGCCCACACACACCAGGCCCTCAGTACCCTGAGCACCGGGCCGGTAGTAGTCGACGTCCACCCCGTTCGGCACCACCGCCCACTGTCCTCCGGGCGCATTCTGCTCGAAGATCGCTCGATCATCGGGAGACACCGCGACGTTGAGGCCCAGGCGGGGGCACCACCGTCGCTCCTCGGCCTCCAGCAGCTCGGCCTGCAGATGGAGGTACGCCCGTCGCCACCAGGAGCGCTCGGCGTCCGCGCGCCGGCGCAGCAGTGCCGACTCCACGTTGTGATGCACGCAGACCGTGGCCGCCGGCGGCACCAAGTTCAGGTAGCCGGACAAGTCGAGGCTGTCCATGTGTACCACACCTGGTTGCACCCGCTTCAGCACCTCCCGAAGCCGGGCGCGGTAGGCATCGGACTCATACGCGTAGACCGTGTACGGGCGGCGGGTCAGCACACTCCGGAGGTGGTCCCAGAACAGGCGGATGCGACGGTGCTCCTGGGGGATCGGGAATGCCTCTACCTCCGCGAAGGCGGAAATCGCCTTGACGCTCTCGGCCACATGCGCTGGCGTGGGACGCTCGTTGACCCGGAAGAAACAGAGAGCGGTCACGTCGTAGCGCTCGGCCAGGAGCCGCATGATGTGGTAGGAGCGGATGGCCACGCCGCCGTCGGGCGGATAGGGAAGTGTCTGGCAGAGGAACAGGAGCCGCGGGCGCGCGCCCTGCCCCCTGGCGCCACCACCTCCGCTCCCGACCCGCTCCCGCTGGTCGGTGGCGGTCACTGCGGGGGGAGCATCCGGGCGGCCCGCCACCCGGCCGACGGACGTCCCTGGCCCGGTGCCGGCGCCCCGGCGGTGGCCGGCCCGGTGTAGGCCTTCGAAAGTCCCACCACGATCCCCATCAGGGAGAAGAGGAAGGGCGAATACGCCTCCGACAGGAAGAATCCCGCCACCATGTATGCCACCGTCGAGGCCATCAGGACCTGCGCCAGGGCGGCGTCCTCGATGTGCGTGCCGGGGTCACCTCCGCCCCGCCCTCCCGGCTGCCGCGCGCGCCGTGCGACAATCGCCAGCGTCTTGAAGATGTGGTACAGGATCAGGAGGAACATGACGAAGCCAGGCACGCCTAGCTCGGCCGCGATCTGGACGAATGAGTTGTGAGCGGCCGACCACTTCACCCCGATCCCCACGGACTGGCGGTCGGCCAGGGGGGAAATGGTGCCCTCGGCGATCGGGAAGGCATCGGCCCCGACGCCAAAGAGGGGGTACGCCATCGTGTACCCGATTCCCCGCTTCCACACTTCCATCCGCCCGGTTTCGTTCTTCCCGCTCCAGTTGTAGTCGTTTTCGGGATGGAGCAGCGTCCCCATCATCTCCCAGTATTTGTCGCTCCCGACCGCCAGGAAGAGGACGGCCACGATCGCGATCGATCCCACACGGATCTTGGTGGGGATGGCCCGGAAGCCGAACAACAGGAACAGCCCCGTGGCCAGCAACGCGAGGAACGCGCCGCGGGATCCCGTTTTCATCAAGGTGAGCACGATGATGCCGCAGGCGGCTACTGCCGCGAGCCGCCAGCGGAGGGCGACGCCGGGCCGCGTGTAGAAGACGACCAGCGGGAGGGTGGTCGCGAGAATCAACCCGAGTCCGTTGGCATCGTAGTAGAAGAGCTCGCCGAACCGGCCATCCGACCCGATCTGCACCTTGGCCAGCACGTACAGCGCATAGATCATACATCCGGCGATATGGACCTTCACCAGCCGTTCGGCGTCGAGCACCGACCGAATCGACGCCGCGATGATGATGAACATCAACAGCGTCTTGATGAAGTCTTTGAAAATGAAACCGAAGCTGAGGCCCGGGTACACGCCGCCAGGGATGGAGAACAACATCCAGACGAAAATCCCGATTGCCAGCGTGGTGATCGGGTGCCGGATCGTCTTCAGCTGCCGGGACCGCTCCTTGGTCACGACGTAACTCATCAACGCCCCCACTGAGGCGAGCGTGGGGGTTTGAATCTGAGCGAGGATCGGAAAGAGGTCCTGCAAGCGCCAGACGAGGGTCAGAAGCGAACCTGCCAGCGCCACCATGACGAGGTCCCACCGGACCCCGCCGGCGACACCGGCACGGCTCAGCCGGTCCAGGCGTCCAGGACGCCCCGGCGGGCCGGGTCGGTCTTGCGGGAACGTCCGAGCGACCGTCACGAGCGACTCACCACCCCGGGGTGCCGGTATACCAGAACGACACCTTGCCCCACCAGATGGACTGCGCCTGCGCCGGACCCTGATTCAAATTCCGGCCGATGGCCACACCATAGATGCTCGTCGCGAGGGAGGCGTCCACATTTTCGAACGACGGCATCTTGGTGCCGTCATACCACCACTCGGCGGCACCCGGATTCCCCACCTTATAGTGGAACCGGTAGACGTGCCACTGCCCATCCCAAGGGCTGCCGGTGGTGCTGAAGGGCCAGACTGCGTTGCCGTACACACCCGGGGTGTCGGAGTTCGACCCCTCGTCGTTCCCCGGGTACCCCCACTGCCACCCGGTGCCGTACGTGCCCGCGAAGAGCATGAACCGGCCCGTCCCGTTCACCCGGGCGGCGGCGAACTTGTAGTCGGCGTTGCTGAGGCAGGACCAGGCGGCGGGCGCCTTGGTGGTCCAATTCGCGGAATACCGGGCGGCGATCTCCACCCACAATTCGTCCACGGAGGATGGCAGGGACATGTTGCGACCGATGGTGTAGTCGCTGCACCGGCTGGCCGTGTCCCCCGTCCGGTCCGGGAAGTCGAATCGCACGGACTGGGTGGCGATACCGTATCCCACCGCCTTGTCCAG